>WFVC01000059.1 GCA_015491815.1 Gammaproteobacteria bacterium
GCCCCCTGCCCCACAGGTTCTGTCGCCTGTCGTCTGAAATAAGATCGCCCTGCAGAACCAGTCTGACCGACTCGATGATATCCCGGGCTTCTTCTTCAAAAGGCAGAAACTCAATCAGGAACTCGGCCAGCTCAACACCCATGTCGCCCTCGACAATCGCCTGTTTCTGTAACATGCAACGCGCATTGTCTGCGGTTGGCATCGCCCACCATGCGCGGCGCGCAAGTTCGTTGGTCAGGCCGCCGGCGTGAACCACCGCAATCACCGCTTCCGGTTCACCGAGTTGCAACAGGCGTCCGAGGCTTTCATCACGCGCCTGTCCCATGCGTGTCCAGCGACGCAGAAACACCGGATAGCCGCCGGGTGATCCGAGTATTTTGCTGGAAATTAATTCTTTGATAATTTTCAGATAACGATCATCCCGGCAGTTCGGATTAAGCTGAATTTTCGCTTCACCTTTTTCCGAAAGCCCGTAGATGATCATTTTTGATTCATCGATACGCAGAGCCTGTAGATCCTGATTTAGCAGAACATTGAGACGCAGGCTGTCTTCACTTGATAATTGCATAGTTTTTTATTTTTGCTGCGATCGTTTAATTTAACTGCACGCGTTGTCCCCAGGGCACCGGGCTTTTTCCTTTGACCAGCCATAATATCGGAAATGGCGGCCGCTGTTGAGGGAACTGACCGTCCGCATCGGTAAAGTAAACAAGAAGATCGGGGCGCATATCCTGTGTTTCGGCCCAGTCAAAGACCGGGGTAAAGCGAGTGCCGCCACCACCAATGATTTTGCGCGGCAGGCTGAATTCATCCCATGATTCAAATACCCAGGGGCAATCGGTCGCCAGTTCGGCATCGCAGGCCAGCAGGGTGATACGCGCGCGGATCAGGCTTTTGATCGCATCGATCTCGCTGACAAACTGTTCGATTTCTGATTCGCTAATCGACCCGCTGGTATCCACCGCGACGACAATATTAATCTGGGCGCTGCGCAGGCTGGGATAAATCGCCGGATCGCCACGCCGGGACGAGGGCCGGGTGTAACTGTAATCATCGCGCGCGGTCTGGGTCATGAAGTGCGCGAGCAAATTCCGCCAGGGCAATTCCGGCTGCAGTAAAAAGTCCACCAGTCGCGCCATATCGTCACCCAGCTTGCCGGCCTGCATGGCCTGCTGCGCCGCGCCGGCCATGCGTTGTTTCCACTGGGTGTTGAGGGTTTCCCGTTCCTGTATGGACAACGGTGGCGGCTGCGCCGCGCCCTGCGCTTCGGGACTGGACTCGGCCTGCCTGCCGCCCTTGCCGTCAGTCTCATTCGCCTGGGACTGACGGCCGCCGGACTGTTCGCTTTGTTGCTTACCGTCTTTCTGTCCTTCATCACTCTCCGGCATCTCCGGCGGCGGAGGCTGATCGCTTTGCCCCTGATTATTGTCTCCGCTTTCAGACTCATCATCGTAAAGGTGATCATCCATCGGTTCATTGTTGTCAAACTCATCGATGAACGGATAGATTTCTTCAGCCGTCATGCTTTCGTAACTTTTTTCCACCAGCGTGTTCGGCGGCGGTTTCAGGCCATCGTTAATTAATAAAGGATTAATCGCATAATCGCAGGCCAGATCCCAGCGCATTTTGATGCGATGCCCGCGCCGGGCGAAATGCGAGAGCGCGCAGTGCAGGGCTTCATGGGCGAGGACAAACTGGGTTTCCTCGGCGCTGAGTTGTTCGATGTAATCAGGATTGTAAAAAATTTTACGCGCATCGGTGGCGGTGGTGCGACACCACTGCGGATCGCCCGCCACTAACGGCAGACGCAAAACCAGCGCACCTAAAAACGGTTTGTCGATGATCAGACGGGTGCGCGCGGCGCTGAGTTTGGTTTCGATGTCGTTCATGTTTTTTCAAGGCAAAGAGGCTAAATAACTGTTCCGAATACCAGAACACTTTAGGAATTGCCGTTCGCCCTGAGCTTGTCGAAGGGTGAACTATATAACATTATGATTTTACAATACTTAGCGTTCATGGTTCGACCCTTCGTCAGGCTCAGGACTTCACCATGAACGGCGGAATTAATCAGAGTTTCCTTAGCTGTATAACATCACATCGGCCACCGCATTCGACCACTGGGCAAACTGCGGCAGCTCAAACAGATCCTGACCAATGGCGCGGTGCATGTCGGAGACCAGCATCACGCCCATTTCTTTTTGCGGGAACACGCTGGCGTAATCGAGAATGTGGCCATGTATTGTTTGCGCCTCAGCGCTTCCCTTGCAGCGAATCGCATGGCCGACCAGCGCCGCAGCGACGGCGTATTGCAGATCGATTTCCTTCGGCGCCGGCAGTTTTTCACCGCGAATGATCGCGTTGATATCGGGCAGCTGATCGAGATTACGAATAAAGGCATCCAGTTCGATGCCGGCGGCCGGGCCGACGCAGGCCTGCAAGGCGCCAAGCCGCAGTTCGTTGTTGAATTCAAATTTTTTCAGCGCGCGATGGGTAAACTCCCAGGAGCGCGGCGAGGGAAAGGCTACCGGGTTATGGGTGGGATCAAATTCAAATAACATTTCCGGACGAAAGCGCAGAAAGGCGATAATGCGATCATCGATATCATTCTGATAAGCCCAGGCCACCCAGTCATCGAGGTTCAACTCAAATTCAAAATGAGAAAAGCGATTCGCCAGCGGCGCGGGCATGCTGTAGGTGACGCCGCGATCGCCCTGCCGGTTACCGGCGGCGATAATGGCCCAGCCTTCAGGGACTTCATACTCGCCCAGCCGCCGATCCAGAATCAACTGATACGCCGCCGCCGAGACGCTGGGCGGCGCCGAGGTGATTTCATCTAGAAACAAAATGCCTTCTTCGCCGTGACGCCCGGCGTCCGGCAACATGCCGGGAATGGCCCACTCGACTTTGTCGCCATCACGAAAGGGAATGCCGCGCAGATCGCTAGGCTCCATTTGCGAGAGACGAATATCGAGCAGCGGCACGCCGTATTTCCGCGCCACCTGGGCGACGATTTGCGACTTGCCGATCCCCGGCGCGCCCCAGATCATGACCGGGGTGTGGTGTCCCTCGCGGGTGCTGGTGAATTCAGTTTCAATAATGGTATTAAGGTGGGCTGGACGCATGGTTTGTCTGCTTTAAATTAAGTGTTCCAAATTCCGATACACTATGTATTACCGGAGTCTGTTGTAGGTACGATTTCAATCGTACCTGTACGGCTGAAGCCGTACCTACAATTCCATCGCTGTTTCAAGGTGTACGGGTATTTGCGCCCGAAGGCAAACTTACTAATTAAACCCCGTAACGTGCTGCGGATCGTTTATATCAAAAACCGGCTTTGGCATACCACTTTTTCGCTTCTTCCTGATCCTGCTCCACGCCATTGCCCTGCTCGTACATCATCGCCAGCGTGGTTTGCGAACCGGCCAGTCCCTGCTCGGCGGCCAGCTTGAACCATTTGATCGCGGCGGCGGGATCTTTTTCTACGCACTCGCCTTCCATATACATGAAGCCCAGCCCGTGTTGCGCCAGCGCATGATTCTGCTCGGCGGCGGCCAGCATCCATTTCATGGCTTCTTCATCATTCTGCGCCACGCCGAGGCCGTTCTGATACATGATGGCCAGCCGGTGCTGGGCTTCGGCATTGCCCTCATGGGCGAAGGGGCCGAGCAACTGGGCGGCGCGGGCGAACTGCTTCGACTCAAAGGCGGCCATCGCGCTGTTAAATTCTACTTCCTGATTACTATCAAACTTGTTGCTGTCAGTCATTATTTCACTCCCGCTCAGTCTCAGGCTGGCGATATTTACTCAATTTTCAGAGGGGATAGTATAGCCTGATTTCTTTATCCGACAAAGCCGCTAAGGTATTACTGATGAGGGATAGACCCGGCTTTATGCCCCCCTCTATGGGGATATACAGGCTATACAGTCGGATCGGTATACTCGCATCTCTGAAAAATGCATCCAAAACAATCGGATAAACAAATACAAAACTATGGCGAATACCGCTTCACAGGAATCCATACAGCTTGCTATTCAGAAGGTCGCCACCGGCCCTGAATACAGCAAGAACCTCAGTTATGAGGAAGCCTATGCCGCGATGCAGTATATCCTCGCGGAGGACAGCGATCCGGTACAGGCCGGGGTTTTCCTGATCGCCCTGCGCATGAAACGGGAAACGCTGGATGAATACAAAGGCGTCCTGCAGGCGGTTGTCGATACTGCGCAACTGGCCACCGCCAATGTCGATGAACTGGTTGATATCGCCGATCCCTATGACGGTCATAGTCGCGGACTGCCGGTAACCGCCTTCCTCGCGCCGGTGCTGGCGGCCTGCGGCCTGCCCGCCGTGACTCACGGGCTGGAATATATCGGCCCGAAATACGGCATTACCCAGCGCAAAGTGTTGCGCGCGGCGGGCGTCAATGTGGATCTCAGCGTCGCCGAAGCGGCAAACACCGTAGAAAACGAGGCCATCGGCTGGGCGTACGTGGATCAGCGCCACTGCGCCGGCAAGTTACATGATCTGCTCGGTTTGCGTAAACGCATGATCAAGCGCTCGGTGCTGACCACCATCGAAACACTGGTCAAACCGCTGCAGGCGCGCGGCAAGACCTACACCCTGACCGGGTATGTGCATAAGGCCTATCCGCCGATTTATGCCGAACTGGCGCGTTTTCGCGGCTTTGACAGCGCCATCATCGTGCGCGGCGTCGAGGGTGGCGTGATTCCCTCGTTGCAGCAGGAAGCCAAACTGTTTTTCTTTGAGAATGGCGGCAAGGAAAGCGAGCATTCTATTAACCCGGCAGCGCTGTCTATCGAACAGAGCAGTCGGGCGGTTCCACTGCCAAAGGATTTACCACCGGCGGCGGCAGGCGGCAAAACGGACTTTGATGTTGATGCAGCGGCGCAGGCCGCTGCTGATGCCGGGATAGCCGCATTGCAAGGAAAAGCGGGATCTGCCCGCGATTGTCTGGTATATTCCGCATCAATTTGTCTTCATCGCCTCGGGCGCAGCAAGACGATGGCTGAAGCGGCCGAGACTGTGCGCGAGATACTGGATTCCGGTGCGGCGCTGGCGAGACTTGAAGCAGCCAGAGGCTGACTATATTTTTATTTTTTTGTTGATTAACTTTTAGCTGATACATAGGAGATTCTGATGAACCAGGCTTATTACGATGCAGTAGTGAAAATGGAAGAAATGGGCGTAGACGCCGAGTATATCCAGGGCTGGCAGGGTGGTTTTCTGCATAACCCGGAACGTGAAGAACAGCGCCTGACCGAAGCCTACAGCGCCGGCTTCGAAGATGGCCAGAACGGCACCACTGACAACTTCGGCAAATGGGCCAAGTAAGCAACTGAAACATTTCAGTTGGTCAGTAAAAAAGCGGGCTTTGCGCCCGCTTTTTTGTGTCTGAGGGTTGGCGCTATTTGAACAAATTCGGTATCGCCCGTTTGATATGCGAGAGGATTTCAGGAACCTCGATATCCATCACCTGTGAACTGACCCACTTGCTGTTCCGCTCGCCCAGCACCCGGGTGATCTGCTCACCGAAAAAACGCTTCATGCCAAAACTGGGGCCATCCTCATCGGAATAATTGAACTCGGCGTAATCCGCCATGCGCCGGTTCAGGGTGTCGATAAAGGCCTGCCGATACTCGCCTTTGCCAATGACATCGCGCAGGTTATCTTCAAGATGTTTGGCGCATTTGGATGCCAGTTCGGTGATAAAGCGCACCCGTTCATTCTCATCAAAGCGCTCAATGGTGATCCGGTCGGTCAGATGGATGGAAAAGGCCAGAAACTCGGTAATCACATCCAGCCGCTGTTGCTGGGAGTCGGTCTGAAAATCCTCATTCTCCAGACTCAACACCCCATTGGTGGCGATCCGCCAGAGAATAAAGGCCACCGCGCCGGCGATTTCCTCGACAGAATGGGTTTTATTTTTCTTGTTCCAACGACTTTTAATTCGCAAAACGCTTAATCCTCAATTTCAAAAGTTAAAGTGTCCATAGAGCTTAGCTTAATAAGCTTATGTTTTAAAAAGTATAAATTCATGTTCAATTTGTTTTCAAAACAGACTAAGCTGCTACTGGCTCCATAATACGCTGCTTGCATAATGGTGTAGTATTTTACTAAGGTATATATGCTGTCCCCTATTTTAACG
>WFVC01000060.1 GCA_015491815.1 Gammaproteobacteria bacterium
ATAAGATTTTGATCCGGATCGCGAATATACACCGACTCGATGGCGCCACAGGCTCCGCTTCTCTGAACGGGGCCTGTTTCTATTTCAACGCCATGCTTAGCCAGATGTTGAATGATTGCTGGCATTTCAGATCCTGTCAGCAGGCAGAGATCCGCTGAACCGGGCAGGGGCTGTTGTGCATGCGGTTTAAACTCAGCGCCCTGCTGATGCAGATTGATTTTCTGCCGGCCGAACTTCAGTGCCTTGCGCTTGCCGGCAAAAGTGATCACCTCCATGCCTAATACT
The DNA here is from genome assembly GCA_015491815.1 of Gammaproteobacteria bacterium. GTDB lineage: Bacteria > Pseudomonadota > Gammaproteobacteria > UBA6429 > Thiohalophilaceae > JAADGZ01. Next base: position 286 of record WFVC01000060.1, read on the forward strand.
GAAGCATAGAATTCACAACTGCGTTCGATGTCAGCCACCGTCAGCACAAGATGGTCGAGACTTTCAATGTTAATAATGCCGGATATCTCCTGTCTCTACTCTATCGAAAATGCAGCTCTCCCCGGATGGGGATAGAGTCGGCCATGACGATGGGCTTCGCTGATGCGGTAAATCAGCATCCAGTGAAAACCAAGAGCGATAAGCACGAACAGATGAAATAATTCGTGTGGCCCCACCACGCCGGGCAGTAGATCGAGCAGACGGAAAAAATCAATCAGCGCGCCCAGCGTATAGGCGGCGGCCCCATACAGCAGCAGCGGCAGAAAGCGTAATCGATAGCGCTGATAAATCAGGACGGCGGTGACGAGGCCCAGCCAGCCCAGTCCCAGATAAAGCAGCAGTCCCAGCCACTCATGCATGTCATTGAAGAAAACAGTTTTCAGGGTCAGGCCGCTGATCGCCAGCAGCCAGAGCAGGCTCAATACGCCCCAGCGCCGCCAGCCGCGAAACAGAATAATATGAATGGGCGTGAAGGTGCCGGCGATGAGCACAAAAATCGCGGCGTGATCGAGTCGTTGCAAAACCGCGCGGCCATCGCCACCGGGTTCGAGCAGATGAAAGACGCCGCTCATGGCGAGCATAAAAATCGTAGAGAAAACAAATACCGAAAGACTGACGATGCGCATGCGATTGCCGCGCTCGTGAATCAGCAGAAAAACACCGAGGATAAAAAACAGGCCGGCGGGCAGCAAATGGCTGAGCGAACTGACCGGTTCTGAAAACCCGGGAATGGAATAAATGCCTGTCACGCGGTTCCCGCCGTAATCATAAATACTTCAAAGGTGAATTTAGTCCGGCTTATGGTAGCCGCTAATGTTTACTAATTGAAGTCTCGATTATTGACGGCGATCGCGTGGCCGGTTGTGGTTATTCTGCATCCGTTGACGCAGGCGCTGGCGTTGTTCCGGGGTCATGTTATGCCAGCGTTCCCGAATCTGCCGGCGCTGTTCGGGGGAGGTGTTGCGCCAGCGCTCGCGTATCGCCTGACGCTTTTCGGGAGGCAGGCTTTTGAACCAGTCGCGTTTCTGGCGCAGGCGTTGCTGCTGTTCCGGGCTGAGCTGGCGAAAACGCTGATAGCGTTCGCGCACCCGCTGGCGTTGTTCCGGACTCATTTGCCGCCAGCGCTGCAGGCGCTGTTTACTCTTTTGCCGCTGTTCCGGCGTCATTTTCAGCCAGCGCTCGGCGCCGCGGCTGAGGCGTTCGCGGCGTTCTTCCGGGAGTTGATCCCAGCGGGATTCAAACTGTTTGAGGATGCGTTGCTGATCGCGGCTGAGATCATTCCAGTCTCCGGCCGCGGAGGCAAGACCCGGCAGCAGCAGCGCCAGAAGGCTGATAACTAAACTAGTGCGTGTCATGGCTGTCATTCTCCTCGGAACGTATCGGTTTCGTCCGGGTTTGTTCTGTTTCAACTTCAATGGCATCGAAAGCGAGATCGACCAACTCGTCTTCCGCCGCCGCAAAGCTGCCGAGAAATTCAAGCAAGTCGGCGTCTGGCAGAGGATCGGTTTGCTGATCCTGAGCGCTGACCGGCGCGGCCAGCAATAACACCAGCCAGGGACTAACTCGCATGGGTGTCGCTTTCCAGCAGCCATTGGTAAAAATCAAGATCCTCATACAGTTGCAGACTGTCGTCGGTCGTGATGAGTTCCAGATCGGCCAGCGCCGCCGCTTCCGGTGCGACCTGTCGTCTGTCCTGATCAGGCCAGAGGAAGATAGAGAGCACGAGGATACTGGCCAGCGCAAACGCGCCGGCCGGTTGCCAGAAGGGCATGCGTGGTTTTGCCGCTGTTTCCAGAGCCGCATGTCGGGCCTGCCGCAGACGCCGGCTTATATCCGGATCAAGCTCGTCCACGCTGGCGTCCAGCGCTGTCCTGATGCGCTGGTTCAGTTTGCTGTCATCCTGCATCGTAGTAATCTCCCAGTTCTTTTCGCAGGCTATGCACTGCGCGCGAGTAGTGGGTTTTGACGCTGCCGCTGCTAATGCCCATCGCCCGGGCGGTTTCATTCACATCCATGCCTTCCCATACCCGCAACAGAAATGTCTGCTGCTGGCGCAGGGGCAGATTTTGCAACGCCTGTTCCAGTTGTTGGATCATGGCCGCATTATTCGTCTGCGCGACGGGACTGCGATTATCAGCGGCAGGCAGGGTTTGCATCGGATCCTCCTCGTCGCTGTTCCATGAAAACCAGGCCATCAGCTGATTACGGACTTTCTGACGGCGATACCAGTCGCGGATCCGGTTTTGCAGAATGCGATAAAACAGCGGCGCCCATTCTTTTTCAGGCTTGTGGGCATAGCGCCGCACCAGTGTCAGCATGGCGTCCTGGATGAGATCGAGCGCATCATCCGCATTGCGGGTGGCGATGCAGGTCATACGGTAAGCCCGTTTCTCCACGCCGCTCAGAAATCGATCCAGCGCGGCTCTGTTTTCCAGAGATGGGGTATCCAGAATCTGCTCCTTCTGTTGCCGCCGCGCAAGCTGCCGGTCTGCTCCGTCGGCGAGGCAATATAATGACATATTCATTTTTCGGGAAACAGTGCCGGCTGTGTTTGTGGATAAGGCATGGTTTGTCCTTTCGAGTCACGTTTATCAATATTAACGCAGCGCCGGGGCGGAGGTTGACAGGGGCTTAGAAGAAAATCTGGCTGCCCAGTTTGAGGTAATTATAGGGATCGCTGTTTTCAATGCCGATATGGCCGCCTTCTATCAGTAGTGAAAACTGATCATTGAAATAGAGGTTCACATTCACAGAGGTAATATCCAGTCGGCTGGCGTCGACCGCCGAGATAGTTTGTTCCTGCTGGATGCCCAGCCCCCAGTCGTCAAAATTGTAGGCGATGTGTGCGGCGAGGCGTGAGTCGGGAAAGCCATAACTTAGCACCAGCGTTACATCGCTGAACAGATAGCGAGCCAGCGGGTTGTCGAGCCGGCTCAGATCCGCCTCATAATCATAACGCGAAGCGCTGATGCCCAGCCGCCAGCGAGCGAAGCCATAATAACTGATGTTGCCGGAGAGGGAACGGCTGTTGCTGCTGTGCAGACGTCGTGGCTGGTTGATGCGTTGACTGTAGAGTCTGATGTTCATGAACTGCGGTTGTAGCATGATGCTCCAGTCGCGCGTGTTCCAGCGCAGAGGCAGGGAAAGGCTGTTGGTCCACAGTTCTGCGGTATTGCCCCAGTAGTCGTACGCCAGTCCGAATTCGAAAGGTTCGCCGTAGCTGGAATGATAAGCGAGCATGAGGCTGTAAAGATCGGTTCGGCGGGTGAATGTTTTTACATCGGATCGGCCTGCGCCCAGCAGCAGATGATGGTTGCTGGCGACCGCCAGATCCAGTTCGCCATAGATATTTTTTGAGTCCTCCAGACCGCTGCTGTATTCCAGCCAGAGGCTATTGTCCGGCGGCGCAGGGTCGAGGAACTCATACAGGTTGGTCGCGGAAACAGAGAGGGGGATCACGCCCAAAAGGGAGAACAGCAGGAAGCGATGCATTCAGGTATGCCTTGATTGTTATCCACGTCTGGCCGGGAAGAAAAATACAAGCTTAATAATAAACAACACCGGCAGCGTCCGCTAGCCGGTGTTGCTACTAGGGTCTGTCGATCTTTCATCTATTGTCTGATTTTGGTTAATTTTAGCCCTGCCGGCGTTATTTTTTACTATCAATGGAGTGCATTGATACGTAAAAAATGCCTTGTCAGGACTAAAATTTCCTCAAAATCAGCCTAACATCTGAAAGATCAACAGCCCCTAGCCTGTTATCTAATGTTTTGGCTTAATTACAAAGCCAGTCTAACATTGATTTTGACGGCCAGTAGCCGGTTTAGATCGCTGTCATACCGGCCATGAGCATGAACCGACATTACCGCCGCGTCGCCATCCAGCGCTTCGGCTAATGCCGTCTGATAGCTGGCAAACGTGGTATAGACTCGAATCGAAGAACCCCGGGTAATTACAAACAAGCCTTTATCTGATTCGCGCGGGACAATCAGGGGCATGGCTATCAGGGATAACAGATCGGTGCTGATGCCGGCGCGGAACAGATGATGAGCCTCACCAGCTTCATCCAGGTTCAGTTGCAGGCCGGTTTCGCTGATGCTGGTGATGGCGTTTAAGCTGCCATCGCCAAAGCCGGTGACCAGATGCGCGCGCATATTGCTTGCATCCATAATGGTCTGCGCGGTGAAGTCTTCCGGCGCCGTCGCAAAAGGACGCACATGGCCGCGCACCTTGATCGGATCGCCGATTTGCAGATTGGCCAGACTCAATGCGCCTGAATCCACTTCGTAATAATCCGCATCGGCATCATGCGCCGGATCAATGCCGGTGCCGCTAAAATCAAACAGAACGATACGGCGACGATCGATGCCCTGCAGATCCACCGCCAGCGGACTCGCGGACACTACGCTGCCGCCGATATTGGTGTACAGCATGCGCACATGATCGGCGTTCATACTCAGGCTGGCATTGTCGGTGATGCTACCCAGCACCGTTACCCGCTGTCCCACTGAGACATCGGCAATGCTGTAGCCGTTGTTCACCTCCGCCTGTTTTACCACCGTGGTGTCAGCATCCAGGCTGATGCTGACATTATCATTGAAAGCGAAACTGCCATCGGCGCGAATGATGGTCGCGCCGCGAACAAGCAGCGTATCAGCGCTGCGTGAAATGACATTACCGGAAACGATATCTTTATCCCCCCAGGGTACGCTGCTGCCGGCGTAGACTTCCAGCGCTTCAAAGCGGCGCGGATTGAGGTTTAACTCTCCCAGCAC
>WFVC01000061.1 GCA_015491815.1 Gammaproteobacteria bacterium
TCGGAGATGTGTATAAGAGACAGTATTATTAACATCTCACTGTAAATATCACCGACAAGCTGATATCGTACTTAAGTATTAAAATATAATAATAACTTACTGATTCTAATAAATTTAAATTTCTGGATAGAAATATTTAGCTTGTAAATTTTTTCGACAATTTCTACAGCGGCGTCATGACCTCTACTTTTAACCGCAGCTAATAATGGGGTGATTACCGATATACTATAGCTCTGGGATATTTTGGTCAAAAAAAAACCCACCTGGGAGGCGGGTTTAAAGAGATAGTTACGATATGTCGGAAAGGATAATGTCACATAGAGCTGAATCAGGAATTGATCTGGATCAAAGCTGAATAAATTCAGGATCCCCCTTCAACCATAGCTCGGTAACAATATGCTATCCGGCAAATCAAACTCAGCATCATAACTGACACTGACCAGATATAATCCGGCCGCAGGCGCGGTCATCCCCGCCTCCCGTCGATCCCGGTATTCCAGCACCTCTTTTGTCCAGTCAACCGGCTTTTTGCCTGCGCCTATTGTCATCAATACACCGGCGATATTGCGCACCATATGGTGCAAGAAAGCATTCGCGCAGATATCAAGATAAATGAATTCGCCACTACGCGTCACATCAATTCGCTGCATGTCGCGAACGGGGGATTTGGCCTGACAGGCCTGCGCCCGATAGGAGGTGAAATCATGTTCACCGATTAAATGCTGAGCGGCCTCCGCCATGCGTACGACATCCAGCGGTCGATACTGGCGGGCAACCTTGCCCACAAGAAAGGCGGGACGCACCGAGCGATTGATAATGATGTAACGATAGCATCGACGTCGCGCCATAAAGCGTGCATGAAAATTATCGTTCACAGGTTTTGCCCAGGTCAGGCAAATACTCTCGGGTAAATGTGTATTTGCACCCCGCACCCAGGAATAGTCGCTACGCATAGCCGTTGTATCAAAATGAATAACCTGATTCGCAGCATGCACCCCGGTATCTGTTCGTCCGGCGCAGATTACCTGAACGGGATGATTGGCAACCTTTGACAAAGCTTTTTCAACTTCTTTCTGTACCGTTCTCACACCATTCTGAATTTGCCAGCCACAATAGGGACGGCCATCATATTCAATGCCTGCTGCAATTCTCATTAACTTAATTGTACCTGTCAGCCGTAATCTATTTACACCGACATTATGTTAATTTTTCCGCCAGCACAAACATGAAATAAAAACCCAGAGGCAAACCCCATTGCCAAAACGCCGGTGGATTCAGACAGTCAAAAATGTATTCTTTACCGATATTTTCCTTCGCATTGCACAAGGCGTATCGATAATAATTCTGCATCGAATACGTTATTTTCGAATAGAAGCGGGCAAAAATATTCGCGCCTTCTCCACTCAAACTATAATTCTGTTCTTTAAACTGAGCGGAGCTGGACAGGCCAGCAACCGCCTCCATTCCCATTGCCAGTCGCAACACCAGTTTTTCCCGCGCCAGTCCCAGATAGCTAAGAGGAAACGCCAGCCAGTAGATTGCCGCGATCAAATCGTTCTGCTTCATTCCGGCAAGCAGATAACTCACGGCAAACACTATTAACACCAGAGAATGAATTCGTTCCAGTCCTGAAATAATTCCGGGAGAAATAGATATAAACCTGCTGGATGAATCCGCCAGTGATGATGTTTCAGGCGTTATTAGAAAATAAAGAACAAGGATGGAAAGAAAAAACCATCGCAAGCGCGACAACATTGGGAGCGCCTGATGAAAAAAATGCCGGCCTGAAAAAATAAAAAGCAGGATGACTAAGCCTGTCCCCAAAAACAACTGCCCCGCATTAGCGCGGGACAGGCAGGCCACAAAGACCAGAAAACAAAGTATCCGGATGACCGGATGCATTTAGGCAATCTGTTGAATCAACTGCTGTGCTTCCTGTTTTTGCTCATCATTACCTTCATCCAGTACTTCATCCAGAATACTGCGTGCGCCTTCCGGATCACCCATGTCAATATAGGCGCGAGCCAGATCAAGCTTGGTTCCTACTTCATCACCACCGGCAGCAAGATCCAGATCAGCCGCATCAGAGGCTTCTTCAACATCAAGGGTCAGATCGGCTGCCGTATCTTCACTATCACTATCCATTGATTCGAAGTCCAGGCTGTCGCCCAGATCAATGGCCAATGTTTCATCATTGACATCATCCGCCGCAGTTTCAATTGTCGGACTATCCGTATCCTCGAGATTCAGGTCGATAGCGGTATCCTCATTCTCACCAACCGCCGCATCGGAATCATCCAGATTGATGACCATTGTCTCATCAGATTCTTCAGTAAGCGTTACCTCAGCTGTGCTTTCATCCGTATCCAGCGAGAATTCAAGATCTGGCATAGCATCTTCTGAGTCTTCTTTTGCGACGTCCAATCCTATGCCGCTATCCTCCACCTGCAGATCAGTCGCCGTTTCATCGCCGCTATCAAGTTCAAAATCCAGTCCACCGATATCTTCAGTTTCCGCTGCTGACTCGTCACCCGTATCAAGATTGAAATCGAGTCCGGCATCGGTTTCTTCCGGCATTTCCATTTCAGCCGTGGGTGGCTCGGCGGAGTCTGTTTCATCAGCCGCGCCGCTATTGAGTTCAAGATCAAAATCAAGCGCATTATCTTCGGCGGCGACAGGTTCTTCCTCCATTGGCGACGCGGTTTCAGACATTTCCTCACCGACTTCCGACTCAGCGGCCTCACCCAGATCCAGATTGAAATCCAGTTCGCTGGTTTCTTCTTTTTCCGGTTCCAGATCTTCCGCCTGAAAGACCCCGGTTTCCAGACCAATATCCATCACCTGGCTGTCCGATAAATTAACACCGGGATCTTCGGCTACCGGCTCTTCGCCTGCGGTTGTCGGGGCAACAACATCGCCGGTAAACAGCGGGTTATTCGGCGCTAGTTCAAGCCCCATCGTCAGCACTTTTTCCCACATGGGATCAGAGTTCGCATCTTCACCCAGACTCGCATAAAAATCTTCCGCCGCCGATTCAAAAGCAGATTGATTCTTGGTTGCGTTGTAAAGCTCCAGCAATTTAAGTTTGAGTTCCTTACGCGAAGGATCATTTTCCAGCGCTTCGGTCAGGCGTTCCTCAGCGGCTTCATAACGACCATAGGCCATAAAGACATCGGCTTCAGTCAGTGGATCAACTTCACTGTCTTCCGCCTGAATAGCACCGGCGCCACTGACGGCAAAATCACTCAGGAACGAAGATTCCTCTTCCTTGGCTTCAGCTTCATCAGCCGTTACCGAGGCAGGTTCCCCCGTCAAAATACTTTCCTGGAAGCCTCCCTGCGCCTGTTTGCGCCGACGGATCACAATCACCATCAAAATAATCAGCACCAGCAAGATTGGTAGACCAACAAACAGCAGCAGAGAATCGCCTACCATCGAGCCCATCATCCCAGTCAGGGTGGCGGCAATCGTCGCAAAAATACCATTGAGCGTGGCCATGAAACCCGTCTCAGCTTGAGGAGCGGGAGCCGGTGCGGGCGTGGGAACAACCGCAGGTGCGGGTGGCTGAACAGGTTCTTCAACCACAGGCGTTTCCACTTCAGCGACAGGCGCTGGTTCCTGTTCAATCTGCTCTGTTGTTGTTATGACTTCCTGTACAGAACCATCTTCCGCTGTCTCAACTACGGCCACTGTTTCCTCTGTAACAACCGCTTCTTTTTCGGTAGCGACCGGCTCGCCTGTTTTATCCTCAGCAACGGAAGCCTCTTCTACAACCTCGGCTTCATTCGCCTTTCCGGCCATCTGCTGGACAGTGGCCAGCTCTGTATCCTGAATGGAAATGGCGCGCTGCATATCCGCCAGCTCGGCTTCCAGTTCCTTAATCTGGTTATTCAATCCGGCATCGGTTCCACCCATCGCTTCGGCATCGGAACGCAGCTGGCGCAATTCCTCTTTCAAGGTCGCGACTTCGCCATTCAACGCGACATCGGCCAGTCCTTCACCTGCGCTCAGTTCTTCACCACCGGGAGCAGCAACAGTCAGCTCACCTGTGGCCTCCGATTCAGCCGTCTCGACAGGCGCTTCAAGCTCACCGGCGACAATCGGCTGCGGAGCTTCTGCGCTCGATGGAGAAGCCAGTTGTTCCTGACGATAGCGTTCCCATTCTTCAGTCTGCAAACGATAAGCTGCACGGGCTTCATCATCACTCATCGCCTGTAACAGAGCCGGATCATCGATTCGCAACACGTGGCCAATTTTTAGGCGATTGATATTCCCATCACGAAACGCCTCGGGATTATTTTTCAGCAGCGCCATCATGATCTGGTAAATACTGACCGACTCATCACCCGCCTGCAGTTTCTTCGCCACCGTCCAGAGATTATCGCCCTTACGGGTGATACCATAATCCAGTTCACCCTGCGCTATTGGTTCAGATGCACTTGAACTTGCAGTTCGGCCTTCCTGATATTCAGTCAGCGGAATGCGCGGGAATAATTCAGTATCATCGCTGAATGCTGTAGATTCACCCGCCGCTGCAGGTTCAAGATTGTCCGCAGTAACCACTTCTGGTTCAGGTAATACTTCAGCATCAGCCTGAATCGATTCAGGCATCGCCTCCGGTTCAGCCACAGGTTCAGGTAAAACTTCCTCGGCAACCACCTCTTCCTCAACTGGCTGAGGTTCCACTGCAACAGGCTCAGGCTCCGGCATGGACTCAGGTTCAGCTGGCGCAGGGGTTTCAATTTCAGTTTCAGCTTCAACCGCTACGGGCGCAGGAACCGGGAAGGGAACCGGCGCTGACTCAACGGGTTCAGGCGCCATTTCAGGTTCCGGCGCAATCTCAGGCTCCGGCTCTCTGGCGATTTGTGCGGGTTGCGTCACTTCCGGTGTGGCGATAACGGCGGGCTGTTTAAGCACGCGGCCGGGAGGATCCAGCAATACCGTATATTCCCGTAAAATGCGGCCATTGTACCAGTTCAGTTCCAGCAGAAAATTAAGGAAGGGTTCGCGCACCGGTTGGCGGCTGGTCATATGGATGTAAAAAGTATCATCCGCCCGACTTTTGATTTCGATGTTGAAGGAGTTCAGGAAAGCCGGGCGATCAACCCCGGCGCGTAGAAAGGCTTCACGCGAAGCCATTTTCACCGTTAATCCACTCACCTCATCGACCGTGGCCGAGAGCAGACTAATTTCGGCATCCAGTGGCTCATTGAGCGCGGAATTGAGTTTAATATTGCCAAACCCCAGCGCACTGGCTACCAGGGGCATTACTATCAAAATGCATGCTGTTAAAAGTCTGGGCAGCGTACGCAGCATATAAAACCTCTCCTGATCCGTTACGCCTGCGGCGTAAACCCTGAGCTTAATTCACCCAAATCCATGAGCCTGAAACAAAATCAGGGTATCAATCGAGCAAACAAAGCGGTTTCTATTTATTTTTCAAAATGTTACCAAACTTAGCTTTGAATAGCCTTTACAAGTCTTCAGTAACTATAGCTTACAAATAGTCTTTTACCAAAATTTCCATGGTTTGAACACCATTAAAAGTGTTTATCGCCCAATGTTGGAAAAACATTAAAAATGGACCGTAATATGCTGATTAGTCGTCCAGCAGGATTCTCAGCATGCGCCGCAACGGTTCCGCCGCGCCCCAGAGCAGCTGATCGCCGACGGTAAAGGCGGAAAGATACTCATTGCCCATGGTCAGCTTGCGCAGACGTCCCACCGGCACGGTCAGGGTGCCGGTAATGGCGGCGGGGGTCAGCTCGTTCATGCTGCGCTCGCGCTCATTGGGCACCACTTTTACCCAGTCATTGGCCTCTGCCAGCATGGCGCTAATTTCATCCAGCGATGCGTCTTTTTTTAGTTTGATGGTCAGCGCCTGGGAATGGGAACGCATGGCGCCGATGCGCACGCAAATGCCGTCGATGGGGATGGGTTGCGAGTTACCAAGGATCTTGTTGGTTTCCACCTCGGCCTTCCATTCTTCCCGGCTCTGACCGCTGTCCATCTGGCTGTCGAGCCAGGGGATCAGACTGCCCGCCAGTGGCACGCCCCAGTTTTCCACCGGGTAGCTATCGCCGCGCATGTGCGCAGTCACCTGTTTGTCAATTTCCAGAATGGCCGAGGCCGGATCATCGAGCAGATCGCTGACCGAATCGCGCAGGGATCCCATCTGTTGCAACAGCTCACGCATATTGCGCGCACCGGCGCCGGAGGCGGCCTGATAAGTCATGGGTGAAATCCATTCGACCAAATCATGCTGAAACAATCCACCCAGCGCCATCAGCATCAGGCTCACGGTGCAGTTGCCGCCGACAAAGGTATTCACGCCCTTGCTCAGGCCATCCTTAATCACATCCAGATTGACCGGATCCAGCACGATGATGCTGTCGTCTTCCATGCGCAACGTGGAGGCGGCATCAATCCAGTAGCCCTTCCAGCCGGCGGCGCGCAATTTAGGATAAACCTCTTCGGTGTAACCACCACCCTGACAGGACAGAATCACGTCCATTGATTTCAGTTCATCAATGTCCTTCGCATCTTTCAATGCCGGGACATCCTTGCCCACATCCGGGCCCGGCTGTCCGGTTTGTGACGTAGTGAAAAAGATCGGCTCAATCAGTTCAAAATCTTTTTCCTCGCGCATGCGCTGCATCAGCACCGAACCGACCATGCCGCGCCAACCTATTAAACCAACTCTTTTCACTATAATTTCCTCATACCATATTTTTTAAAATCTAACGCAAAGACGCGAAGGCGCAAAGAACGCTAAGTTTTATTAATTGTTTTCTTTGCGTTCTCTGCGTCATTGCGCCTTTGCGTTGAAGCCTTTTACCGCATCGCGGCAACAACGGCATCGCCCATTTCTGCGGTACCAACCTGCTTCATGCCTTCACTAAAGATATCCTGCGTGCGCAATCCCTGATCCAGTACGCTGTTGACCGCCTGTTCGATGCGCTCCGCCAGCGCGGCTTCGTCCAGGCTGTAGCGCAGCATCATGGCCACGGATAAAATCGTCGCCAGCGGATTGGCCACGCCCTGCCCGGCGATGTCCGGCGCCGAGCCGTGAATGGGTTCGTACATGCCCTTGCTGTTTATATCTAATGACGCTGAAGGCAACATGCCGATGGAGCCGGTGAGCATGGCGGCGCAATCGGAAAGAATATCGCCGAACATGTTGGTGGTGACCATCACGTCGAACTGTTTCGGCGCGCGCACCAGTTGCATGGCGGCATTGTCCACATACATGTGGCTCAGTTCAATCTCTTTGTGATCCTCGCCAACCCGGTTGACCACCTCACGCCAGAGTTCGGTGCATTCGAGCACGTTGGCCTTGTCCACCGAGCAAACGCGGCTGTCGCGTTTGCCGGCAATATCAAAGGCCACTTTGGCGATGCGCTCGATTTCTGACTCGCGATAAACCAGGGTGTTGTAGCCTTCCTTCTCACCATTGTCGAGGGTGCGCACGCCTCGCGGCTGGCCGAAATAAATACCGCCGGTCAGCTCACGCACGATCATGATATCCAGCCCGGACACCACCTCGGGCTTGAGGGTCGAGGCGTCCGCCAGTTGCGGATACAGAATCGCCGGACGCAGATTGGCGAACAGCTCCAGTTCCGCGCGCAGGCCCAGCAGGCCTTTTTCAGGGCGCACGGCGATATCCAGCGACTCCCACTTGTAGCCGCCAACCGCGCCCAGCAACAACGAGTCGGCTTCTTTCGCCAGCGTCAACGTGCTCTCAGGTAAAGGCGAACCACTGTCGTCATAGGCCGTACCCCCCACCAGCGCCTCTTCCAGCTCGACTTTTAAACCAAAGTCTTTCTGCAGACAGTCCAGCACCTTGACCGCCTCGGCCACGATTTCCTGACCGATGCCGTCGCCCGGAAGGATTAAAATTTTCTTTGTCATTTTAAATATCCACTAAAATTATATTTTGTATTTAACGCAGAGGACGCAAAGTCGCGGAGGCGCAGAGAAAATATTTATTTTTAATAATCTCTGCGCCTTTGCGCCTCAGCGTCCTCTGCGTTTTTCCCACAACTTTATCAAAACAACCACGGCGCTTCCTGCTGTCGCCGTGCTTCATACGCCCGGATATCATCCACATGCTGCAAGGTCATGCCGATATCATCCAGTCCGTTGAGCAGGCAGTATTTGCGGAATTCATCCACCTCAAAGGAAATCTCGCCGCCATCCGGTTTAGTGATTATCTGTGTTTCCAGATCCACCCTGAGCGCATAGCCGGGGGTTGCATCAATCTCGCGGAACAGATCATCCACGGTCTTTTCATCCAGCACAATGGGCAACAGACCATTTTTAAAACAGTTGTTAAAAAAGATGTCAGCGAAACTCGGCGCGATGATCACCCGAAAGCCGTAATCCGCCAGCGCCCAGGGGGCGTGCTCACGAGACGAGCCGCAACCAAAGTTTTCCCGCGCCAGCAGAATTTTCGCGCCCTGATAGCGTTCCTGATTGAGCACGAAATCTGGGTTTAGCGGACGCCGGCTATTATCCGCATCCGGCTCACCCTGATCCAGATAGCGCCATTCATCGAACAGGTTGGGGCCGAAACCGGTGCGCTTGATCGATTTCAGAAACTGTTTGGGAATGATCGCATCGGTATCCACGTTGGGGCGATCCATCGGCATCACAATGCCGGTTAATTTTTCAAATTTTTCCATTTATCTAGTCCTGTTTTTCAACGCAAAGGCGCTGAGACGCGAAGGTCGCAAAGAAATTAATTTTGGAAACTTTGCGTCTTTGCGCCTCTGCGTTAGGTTTTTACAAATCCCGCACATCGACAAAATGCCCGGCAATCGCCGCCGCAGCGGCCATGGTGGGACTCACCAGGTGGGTGCGCCCGCCCTGACCCTGCCGACCTTCGAAGTTGCGATTCGAGGTCGAGGCACAGCGTTCGCCCGGCTCCAGCCTGTCGGCATTCATCGCCAGACACATGGAGCAACCCGGCTCACGCCATTCAAATCCGGCCTCGATAAAGATTTTATCCAGTCCTTCCTCTTCGGCCTGTTTTTTCACCAGCCCCGAACCCGGCACCACCAGCGCCAGTTTCACGCTGTCCGCGACCCGGCGATTTTTGGCCACCGCCGCCGCCGCGCGTAAATCTTCGATGCGCGAATTGGTGCAGGAACCGATGAAGGCTTTATCGATCTGAATCTCCGTGATCGGCGTATTCGCTTCCAGCCCCATGTAGGCCAGCGCGGCTTTCATGCCCTCACGTTTAACGCTGTCCGACTCATGAGCCGGATCCGGCACCCGCGCATCCACCGCCACCACCATTTCCGGCGAGGTTCCCCAGGTCACCTGCGGTTTGATGCCGGCCGCCTCGATCACGATTTCTTTATCGAACACGGCATCGGCATCCGAATGCAGGGTTCGCCAGTCGGCCACCGCCTGTTCCCAGAGATCGGCTTTCGGCGCCCAGGGGCGGCCTTTGACATAATCGATCGTGGTTTGATCAACCGCGACCATGCCTGCCCGCGCCCCGGCCTCGATAGCCATGTTGCACAGGGTCATCCGGCCTTCCATCGACAGATCGCGAATCGCCTGCCCGGCAAACTCAATCGCATAGCCGGTGCCGCCCGCGGTGCCGATCTCACCAATGATGGCGAGTACGATGTCCTTGGCGGTCACCCCCGCCGGGGCGGCGCCTTCCACGCGAATGCGCATGGCTTTCGACTTTTTCTGCAGCAAACACTGGGTCGCCAGCACATGTTCGACTTCCGAGGTGCCAATGCCAAAGGCCAGCGCGCCAAAGGCGCCATGCGTCGAGGTATGCGAATCGCCGCAAACCACGGTCATGCCCGGCAGGGTCGCGCCTTCTTCCGGGCCGATGACATGGACGATGCCCTGACGGGGATCGTTCATACTGAATTCGGTGATGCCGAATTCCTGACAATTCTGATCCAGCGTCTGCACCTGCAAACGGGAGACCGGATCCGCAATCGCCGCCACCCCACCGTGACGCTCGGTCGGCGTGGTCGGCACATTGTGATCCGGGGTGGCCAGATTCGCCGCTTTCCGCCAGAGTTTGCGCCCGGCCAGACGCAGGCCTTCGAAGGCCTGCGGTGAGGTGACTTCATGCACCAGATGCCGGTCGATGTAGATCAACACCGCGCCATCGCCGCTGTCACGCACGACGTGGGCGTCCCACAATTTGTCGTATAAGGTCTTACCTGCCATTTGTCTCATCCTGTCTTTGTTTACATCCTGACTTGTGCGGCAAGTCTAGTCTCGTCTATTCTATTACACAAATTCATTATTTTTATATTTATTATTCTTTACGGGAATATCAGGAATGGACATCAGCAGTTTGCAGGCTTTCATTGTGGTCGCCGAAACCGGCTCCTTCTCCCGCGCCTCCGAGCGTATCCACATCACCCAGCCGGCAGTCAGCAAACGCATCGCGGCGCTGGAATCCGAGCTGGATACCCGTCTGTTCGATCGCATCGGCCGACAGATCACGCTCACCGAAAGCGGCCGCACGCTGCTACCCCGCGCCCGTCACATTCTGCTTGAAATCGAGGACAGCCGCCGCATGTTGCGCAACCTTTCCGAGCAGGTGGGCGGAACACTGGCCATCGGCACCAGTCATCATATCGGTCTGCATCACCTGCCGCCGGTGCTGCGGCAGTTTAGCGCGCGCTACCCGGCGGTGGCGCTGGATCTGCATTTCATGGAATCGGAAGAAGCCTGCCGGGCGATTCATCACGGTGATCTGGAACTGGGGGTGATTACCCTGCCGCTGGCAGTCGATGCGGATCTGAATATCACGCAACTCTGGCCTGATCCGCTGGCGGTCGTCACCGGTCTCGCCCATCCGCTTGCCGCGCATCCGGCGACGAACCTGCAATCCCTGCTGCGACATGCCGCTATTCTGCCCGAACGCGGCACCTACACCCGCGAGCTGATTGAAAAAGCCATCGGTAAAACAATCGAAGTGCGCATGTCCACCAATTATCTGGAAACCATCAAAATGCTGGTCAGTGTAGGACTGGGCTGGAGCGTTTTGCCGCGCAGCATGCTCACTGACGAATTACGGGTCATCGAGATTGAGGGACTGAAAATGCAGCGTCAACTGGGCGTGGTCCGGCACGCCCGGCGCACGCTCTCCAATGCCGCCAAAAGCATGATTGCGGTATTAAAATCAGCGGAATAAATCCCTGGCTATGATTTACGGGTATCGGCAACCGGCAGGGTTAATAACGCCCCGAGTTCATCGGCAGGCAGGGGTTTGCTAAAATAAAATCCCTGTACTTCATCACAGCCCTGCATCTGCAAATACTGCAACTGTTCAAGGGTCTCCACGCCTTCGGCCAGCACCTTCAGTTTCATACTGTGGCCCAACGCAATAATCGAAACGATCATCTCGGCATCATCCGGATTGCTCATAATATCCCGCACAAAGCTCCGATCAATTTTGAGCCTGTCCAACGGAAAGCGGCGAATATAACTCAAAGACGAATAACCGGTGCCAAAATCATCAATTGACAGCTCCACGCCAATTTCATGTAGCGTAGCCAGCGTATCAGAGACGATATCCGTATCATGCATAATAATGCTTTCAGTTAATTCCAGTTCCAGAAAACCCGGCTCAATCCCGGTTTCGGTGAGGATATTTTGCACGACTTTCGCCAGCCCCGGTTTCCAGAACTGGCGCGCTGACAGATTAACGGCCATTCGTTCCGGCGCACAGCCTGCATCCTGCCAGGCCTTTAATTGCTGGCAGGCGGTTTTCAACACCCACTCACCGATAGGCACGATCAGACCGGTTTCTTCCGCCACCGGAATAAAACGATCCGGCGCCACCATACCCATTTCCGGATGTCGCCAGCGCAACAGCGCTTCCACGCCAATCATCTGTTGACTATCAAGCGAATACTGGGGCTGGTAATAGAGCATCAGTTCATTTTTCTTCAACGCCTGACGCAGACAGGTTTCAATATTGAGCCGTTCCTGCACCCGGTGGGTTAATGCCGGCATGTAGAACTGATAATTGTTGCGCCCCTCTGATTTGGCGCAATACATCGCGACATCAGCATTGCGTAATAAGGTGTCGGTATCCTCACCATCATCCGGATAAATGCTGATGCCAATACTGGCGCTGATAAATACATCCTGTTCATCGACCAGAAACGGGTGGGAAAATATCGCCAGTGTATTTTCAGCCACTTGGGCAATATCCTGCCGACCCTTAATCGCACCGGCAATCATGACAAATTCATCGCCTCCCAGACGGGCAAAGGTATCTTCACCACGAATATTTTCCTGAACCCGTTTCGCCACCTGCTGTAACAGATGATCCCCCTTGGCGTGCCCCAGTGAGTCATTGATATTTTTAAACATATCCAGATCGATAAACAGTACGCCAACCTGTTCGCCACTGCGCTTCGCCACCTGCAGTTCATGCTCCAGACGCGCAATACAAAGCAGCCGGTTCGGAAGATCGGTCAGCGCATCATGATGAGCCAGATGTTCCAGCCGGCTCTCGGCATCCTTGATATTGCTGATATCGCTGAATACACCGATATGATGCGTCAATTCACCTTTCTGGTTTACGAAGGTATTAATATTCAGTAACTGCGGATAGATCTCACCGTTCTTGCGCCGGTTCCATATTTCACCACTCCACTGTCCTGTGGATTTAATCGATTGCCACATGGCTTTATAAAAAGCCTCGTCATGCCGACCGGACTGAAGCAAGGAAGGATTTCGACCCATGACTTCGTCTTCGCTATAGCCGGTAATCTCGGTGAAAGCCCTGTTGACGCTAACAATTTTATGTTCAGCATTGGTGATCAAAATACCTTCCGAGGTGTTTTCAAACACCACAGACGCACGGTGTAATTTCTGCTGGTTATGTTCAATTTCAGTCACCATATGATTAAAGCCCGCAACCAACGCCTGCAATTCCTCAAAAGCGGGATGGAGCATGGAAGGCTTATAATCCTGTTTGGCGACGCGACTGAAATCTCTTGAAATAGAGTCAATCGGAACAATCACCATACGCAACAAGCGAATCCCCAACCAGAAAAAGAAAATCAGGACAATGCTGATCCCCAGTCCCATTTTCGAAAGCAGTTTACGAATCGGAGCCAGCAGTTTATCTCGCTCGATCTCGGTGATAATTCCCAGTCCAAGCGAGGAGATAACAAACGGGCTACCGAATACTGGTACGCCATTGATTCCCGTATAAATTTGATCGTGCGGCCAGTCCTGTCCCGCCAGCAATGCAGCAACAACCGGCATCCCGTCCAGTTTTTTCCCAACCCCAAACTGCACCCCCGCTTCCAGTCCAGCCTGTGGGCTATCGCCGAAGCGGGCTAATAAAACACCTTCGGAATCTACTAAATAACTGGTGACGTTTTCCCGATGCATTCGGCTTTGCAAGCCCCGCCAGAGAATCGCCGCATCAACATGGGCGAGCAAAACACCCAGCGGTTTTTCCGTCGACCCGACTGGCACTGAAATAGCAAAAAAACTACCTTCTGGATGGTAAAACACAGGACCAACATAGTGCTGCCCTTTCAGTGGCAAGGCCACTTCATCCGGTAGTTCCGTCGGTTTATAGGGCCAGTGTTTTAACAGTTCATCCAGCCGATCCAGCGGCACCAGATGATTATGATAGGTTTCCCGCCCCGCCACTAACTTGCCATTCGCATCAATAATCATCAACAGGTGAATTTCCGGCTCACGCAATGTGATCGTCGTCAGCAGTTCATCCAGCAACCGTTTATCTTGATTTCGAGCCAGCGTATAGGCAACAGGATCAGACTTGTTTTCAAGCAGGGTTTGCAGACGCAGGATCTCCTGCTCAACCAGAATAACCGCCTGTTTTCTAAAGAAATCTTCCTGCTGCAGGGATTTTTCGACTAACAGGCGGTAATACATCACCCCGCCCCAGATTAGCAAGATCAGCGTAGGAATCGCGGCCACCAGAAAGATCAGGCCATACCAGGATTTTTTGAGAGAAAGCGCCGCCTTCATCCTCATAACTATAGTTGTTATATGGAAGAACTAAAGTGAATGCGAATCCAGAGAAGATCAGGCATTGTTCAAACGCTCATAGAAACCTTCTTTATCAATCCGGCAACCCAGGTAATCACTGATAATATGCAAGTCTTTTTCAGCATTGCCTAGACAACTGGTGGCGCCGGGTGAGGGTGTCATGTTGAAAACAATCCCTTCGCCACTATCGATTTTCGCCTCACCCAGATGCAGCTCGCCCTTGCGCTTATCGATCATCACCGGGCGCACACCGCCGATGCCTTTGGCAAATTGCAGATCCGCCAGTTGAAGTGAAGGAATCACCTTGCGTGCGTCTTTTAAAAACAGCCGCCGGCGGATGCCCGGCACTTCAAACAGGATATTGCGAAAAATATAATTACGAATATCGGGCACTCGCAACAAATTCCAGAAGGCCTGCAAGACTTTATGATCCAGACGCAATACCTGAAAAAACTCGGGCAGGGTTTTGATGTTATAACGTTCCAGCATCGGCGCCACCAGCGCAGTCGGTCCGAAGCGGGTCTTACCCGGCGCCAGAATATCGGGATCGCCATGAATAGCGGCAAACGGCAGCTTGTCATTTTGCACGGTATAGACTTTGCCATTCAGACATTTGGGTGCGTAATAGAAACTGCCAGCCATCGGCAGACAGGAATAGTAATGGCCATAGCCCATCCGATGTGCAAACAACAGGCTGTGACCACCGGCGCAGACGACGACAAAACGCGCCCGATAATCTCCCCGGTTTGTTTTTACCTGAAATAACTCTCCCTGTTTTTCAATCTGGCTGACCGTCGTCGATAAACAAATATCAACCTCGCTGTCTTTCTGCGCGCGGGCCTGTTCAACAAACGATTCTGATAAAGCGGCGAAATTAACCGTCGTATATTCGCCCACAATCGCAATCGCATTGACCGCTTCCTGACGCCCTTTCATGACATTCGGCTCCAGTTTTTGAATCGCTGCTTCATCCAGCCACTGCATCGCCGGAAAATGCGGAGAAAAAAGTTTGAAACGCTCTTTCAGCGCCGCGCACTCCTGTTCGCCCACGCCAATCACCATTTTCTGATGCTTGAACATGATCTGATCCCGCGCCGCCAGCGGCGCGGTATAGTTAACCAGCATCGCCGCCGTGCGCTGAACCTGTTGCGCTTTTTCAAGGGTATAATTGGTCTCGATGTCGCCGCAATGCAGGGTCTGGCTATTGTTGCGGCCGTTAGAATTAACTGCCGCCACCGTCGCGTATTTTTCCAGCAGGGCAATGCGTTTCAAATCTGTAAAAGCGGCCAGTTGATACAGCAGCGCCGTCCCGGATACGCCACCACCGATAATCAGCACATCATAAAGATCCTGCCTGTTCATTCCATTTTGTCCCGGTGTTGCCACGAATACCTCCATTTATCGACCATAGCAGGCGCGCCTTGAACGAAATAGCGACACCCGCTACCCGTACCGTTAACGCATCTCTCACAGGTAATGAGGTTTAAATAAATGTTCCGAATTCCTGTCCAGTTAAAGCCATTCGTCCTGAGCCTGTCGAAGGATGAATAACTTTAAACATTAGGGAAGCTCTGATTAATTCCGCCGTTCGTGGTGAGCCTGTCGAACCATGAACGCTAAGCATTGTAAAA
>WFVC01000062.1 GCA_015491815.1 Gammaproteobacteria bacterium
GTGGCGCCCTGTCGCGACTATCTCTGTTTGCGTTGGGCATCATGCCTTATATTTCAGCTTCGATTATTATCCAGTTGCTGACCAAGGTGCATCCCAAGCTGGAACAGTTGAGCAAGGAAGGCGCGGCCGGTAAGCGTAAGATTACCCAGTATACCCGTTTTGCCACTCTGGGCCTGGCGACATTTCAGGCGTTGGGCGTTGCAGTTGCCCTGTCGCGTCAGGAAGGGCTGGTGATTATTGATCACAATACCTTTTATCTGACAACCGTTGTGACGCTGGTAACCGGCACCATGTTTTTGATGTGGCTGGGCGAGCAGATCACCGAGCGTGGAATTGGCAATGGCATTTCCATGATTATTTTTGGTGGTATTGTCGCCGGTTTGCCTGCGGCGATTGCCGGTACGTTAGAGTTGGGGCGCACCGGTGAGCTGAGTTACGGCTTTATTCTGGTGCTGTTTTTACTGGCGCTGGCGGTGACCGCTTTCGTGATCTTTATGGAGCGCGGACAGCGGCGTATCACGGTTAATTATGCGAAACGTCAGCAGGGTCGCAAAATGTATGCGGCGCAGTCGAGTCATCTGCCCTTGAAAATTAATATGGCGGGCGTGATTCCACCTATTTTCGCCTCCAGTATTATTCTGTTTCCGGCTACCATTGCGGGCTGGTTTGGTGGTTCTGGCGATGGCCCGATGAGCTGGTTGCAGGATGTGGCGACCATGTTATCACCGGGGCAGCCGCTGTATGTATTGTTATATGCGCTGGCGATTGTATTTTTCTGCTTTTTCTACACGGCATTGATGTTCAACCCGAAAGAAACGGCGGATAACCTGAAGCGTTCAGGGGCGTTTGTTCCCGGTATTCGTCCGGGTGAGCAGACGGCCAAATACATTGATACGATTTTAGGCCGGCTGACTCTGGTGGGCGCCGCCTATATTACCGCGGTCTGTTTGCTGCCGGAATTTTTGATTGTTTACTGGAATGTGCCCTTTTATTTTGGTGGCACCTCGCTGCTGATTATCGTAGTCGTAGTGATGGATTTTATGGCCCAGGTTCAGGCGCATCTGATGTCTCACCAGTATGAAGGCCTGATGAAGAAGTCCAACCTGAAAGGGTCGGGCGGTGGATTGCTGGGTTAGTTCGAATATAAATTTTAGTTTGGAGAAGAACAATGAAAGTACGCGCATCGGTTAAGAAATTATGCCGTAACTGTAAAGTCATCAAGCGCAAGGGCGTTGTTCGCGTGATTTGTAAAGATCCGCGACATAAGCAGCGTCAGGGCTAGTATTTGCCGGAAACGCCGGTTTCCGGGGAATGATTTACCCGGGCAAGGCTTGCACGGGGCGGAATTTGCGCGTAAAATTGCGCGTTTTCGCGTGTCTCACACAAGAAATTTCGAGTTCATAAAGTATTTTAGGAGTGGCTAGATGGCCCGTATAGCTGGTATTAACATACCCGATAACAAACATGCAGAAATCGCACTGACGGCTATTTATGGCATCGGTCGTACGCGTGCGCGGCAGCTTTGCGCCGACGCAGGCGTCAACCCAAGCACGAAAGTGGGGGAACTGGCGGAAGTTGATGTCGAGTCTCTGCGCACAGAAGTCGCAAAATTTACTGTTGAAGGTGATTTACGTCGCGAAGTCTCCATGAACATTAAACGCCTTATGGATCTGGGTTGCTATCGCGGTATTCGTCACCGTCGTGGCCTGCCGCTCCGTGGTCAGCGTACTCGCACTAATGCACGCACCCGTAAGGGTCCGCGTAAACCCATTAAACGTTAAGCATAATTCAGGTTTTAAAACATGGCAGCCAAGTCAGGTCGTACACGTAAAAAGATAAAAAGAGATATTGCCGATGGTATCGCGCATATCCACGCTTCATTCAACAATACCATTGTCACCATCACCGATCGTCAGGGTAATGCGCTGTGCTGGGCAACCGCCGGTGGTTCAGGTTTCCGTGGTTCACGTAAAAGCACACCTTTTGCCGCGCAGGTTGCCGCTGAACGTGTAGGCGCTATGGCGCAGGAATTTGGAATGAAGAATCTGGAAGTCTGTGTAAAGGGACCGGGTCCGGGGCGCGAATCAGCAGTACGCGCACTGAATGGCAAAGGCTTTAAAATAACCAATATTTCCGACGTGACGCCCATTCCACATAATGGCTGTCGTCCGCCTAAAAAACGTCGTGTGTAAGCGGGAGAATTATTGTGGCTAAATATATTGGATCAAAATGCAGACAGTGCCGCCGCGAAGGTGAAAAGCTGTTCATCAAGGGCGAAAAATGCTACAGCAGCAAATGCGCAATGGAAAATCGCGCTTTTCCCCCTGGACAACATGGACAGCGCCGCAGCCGCGCATCGGATTATGCCAGCCAGCTGCGTGAAAAGCAGAAGCTGCGTCGCATTTATGGCATACTGGAAAAACAGTTCCGCGCCTATTATAAAGACGCCGATCGTCTGAAAGGCTCAACCGGTGAAAACCTGCTGCAGTTGCTGGAATCCCGTCTGGATAATATCGTTTATCGCATGGGGTTTGGCGCTTCCCGTTCCGAAGCGCGTCAGCTGGTTCGCCACAATGCGGTGACCGTTAACGGTAAGAAAATGAATATTCCGTCAGCGCAGATCAATGCAGGCGACGTGATTGCTATTTCAGAATCAGCCAAAAATCAGTTGCGCATCAAAGGCGCGCTTGAAGCGGCGCAGCAGCGCGGCATTGTCGAGTGGCTGGATGTAAATGCGGGCAAATTTGAAGGCGTGTTCAAGAATGTGCCTGATCGCAGTGATTTGCCTTCAGACATTAATGAACATCTGGTTGTGGAATTGTATTCCAAATAATTCATCTATCTGATCTTCATGCTGGAGATCATTTATTACTCATTTTGAGTCGATTTAATTTTAAGAGGCTAATTCATGCAGGGGTTTGTAGCGGAATTTTTAACACCTCGGATTGTTGATGTTCAACAAGCGGATTCAACTCATGCGAAGATAACACTGGAGCCACTGGAACGCGGCTTTGGACACACGTTGGGGAATGCCCTGCGTCGTATCCTGTTATCGTCCCTGGACGGCGCGGCGATTGTTGAAGCCGAGATTGAAGGGGTGCTGCATGAATACACGACCATTGAAGGCGTGCAGGAAGATGTGATTGATATTCTTCTCAACCTGAAGGGCGTGTCCATGTTGATGGAAGGCGAACCGGAAGCCCAGCTTACCCTGAACAAAAAAGGTCCGGGCGTGGTGACGGCGGGCGATATTGCCCTTGATCACAATATCGAAGTGATCAATCCGGAACATGTGATTGCGAACCTGACCGAAGCCGGCGAGTTAAACATGACGCTTAAAGTCGTGCGAGGTCGTGGTTATGTTCCCGCCAATGCGCGCCTGACGGATGATTCAGAAGATCGTCCTATTGGTCGGCTGCAACTGGACGCGAGTTTCAGTCCGATTCACCGGGTTGCTTATAATGTTGATCGCGCCCGCGTCGAACAGCGTACGGATCTGGATAAACTGATCATTGAACTGGAAACTAACGGTACGATTGAACCGGAACAGGCGATTCGTAACGCAGCGACTATTTTACAGGAACAGCTTTATGCCTTTGTTGATTTGCGTGGGCGTGAAGAAGCTGAACCGGAAGAGCAGGAGCCGGATATCGATCCAGTATTACTGCGCCCGGTTGATGATCTTGAATTGACCGTGCGTTCAGCAAATTGCCTCAAGGCAGAGCAGATTTTCCATATTGGTGATCTTATTCAGCGAACTGAAGTTGAATTATTGAAAACGCCTAATTTGGGTAAGAAATCGCTTACTGAGATCAAGGATGTACTTGCAACCCGTGGTTTGTCTCTGGGCATGCGTCTTGAAAACTGGCCGCCTGCAAGCCTGCAGGATAAGCAGGACAGTTAATTGAATTTGGGTGCGGAATAGTATCTGCACTTTTTTAAAGTTAAGTAATACAGAATTTATAAGGTAGAGAGCCATGCGTCACCGTAAAAGTGGTCGTAAATTTAATCGTAATAGCAGCCACCGTAAAGCGATGTTCCGTAATATGTCGGCATCACTGTTTGAACATGAGCTTATCCGCACGACTTTAGCAAAGGCCAAGGAACTGCGTGGTAAGGCTGAGCCCCTGATTACTCTGGCTAAAACAGATAGCGTGGCCAATCGTCGTTTGGCTTTTTCCCGTTTGCGTGATCGTGAAATCGTTACCAAATTGTTTGAAGAACTGGGGCCGCGTTACAAGGAACGTCCGGGTGGTTATCTGCGTGTACTGAAATGTGGTTTCCGTCCCGGTGATAATGCACCGATGGCCTATGTGGAACTGGTTGATCGGCCGGTTATTGCTGAAGAAGTTGAAGAGGATATCAGTGAGATGGCATCGGCCTGATCGCCTTACTCCTGTTAAAAAAGCCGGGCTTATGCCCGGTTTTTTTTTGCTAATAAAATGTCGGAGCAAGTTATCGGTTTGCCATGCGGAGTTGATGGAAACTGGATTTATAGTTGTCTCTTCGTATTGAACCCACTAGACTTGGTGATATTATATTTTTGCGAGGCGGTCTTATGGCAACGAGCATAAGATTCGAACAAGGGGAGAGGGAAAACTGAAGTCGTTTATTTTGCTGCTTCGATATGATTTTCCTACAGAAAAAACATTTTGTTTCAGCTAAGTATAAATTGGACAGCAAAAAGTTTAGAACTTGTCTAATTATGTTTGGCTTTATTTAAGTGTCAACTTATTTCACAAAATGATTAATAAGGGTTTCCGACTAAATACATAAAATCTAAGCTGCGGTTGCCACTAAATCCTAATATTATTTAGATCTAAAAAAACCAGGAGCATGCCACCGATGATCACAAACAACTTTAAAAAACTAAGCATTATTTTCTTGCTTCTATTTCCTGTAGAAACGATTTTAGCTGGAGATTTACCCATTTATATGGGGGTGGATTATTTTAGAATGCAGGACAAAGCGGTTCCCGATCGGTTGCAAGGGCTTACTCTGAGACTTGGGTATGATTTTAATAATTATTTAGGGGTTGAAGGTTACGCAAGCCGAACTGATACCACTAAGACATCCTATACTGTCAGTAGCCTTAATTATGATGTTAACTACAAGGTTAATTACTCATCAGGTTTAGTGCTGCGTGGCAACTTAAGATTTAATCGTAATCGGATGGCTTTGTTTGCTTTTGCTGGTATGGGTGCTTCTAATGCAGATATAGAATTCATTTCAGCTAATACTACAATTAGAATCAACGAAACAAGTCCTGTTTATGGTGTTGGACTTGATTTGTATGGGACACGACGAGCGGCGATCACCTTAACTGCTGGAACATATCTCGATAAAAAGATCAATGGCGTCGATACAAAAATAACCAGTTATAGTCTTGGTTTTACGTATTATTTCGGTACACCAGATTTCAGCAAGCATTACTAATAACCCTCGTGCAATCGCTAAAGTTATAATATTTGTTTTTAGCCTACAGGACTGGGTTGTGAGTCTAATACCCATAGACGGGTCTGAAATATAATTTTGATTATCGCAATGCTATCCGTAGTGAATGGGAACGCTATAAAAATCTTGGTGGTAGTGATGTGGATATGTATTCAGTCAGTTATAGTTACCGCTTCGGTTGTCCCTAAAGATAAACAGGTTCGGGTATGATCCTGCTTTTTACCGATTATGGCTGGCAGGGGGGCTATGTTGGACAACTTAAGGCGGCCATTCAACGTGTCTCTGCATCGCTGTCTATGCTTGATTTGCAGCATGATGCCCCCCTGTTCAACCCTCGCGCCTCAGCGTATTTGCTTGCCTCCCTGATTGATTTTCTTCCTGCCGATGCGGTTGTGCTTGCCGTGATTGACCCCGGCGTGGGAGACGCCGCCCGTCGGCCACTGGTGATGAAAGCCGATGGCCGCTGGTATGTCGGACCGGATAACGGTCTGTTTAATGTCATTGCAAAACAGGCGAGTGAGCTGGAATTCTGGCGCATCGACTGGCAACCGAAATCCCTGACAAAAACTTTTCATGGCCGTGATTTGTTTGCCCCGGTAGCGGCAATGCTGGCCCTGGGGGAGAAGCCGGAAATGACGGCGCTGGCCGTTTCAGACGTTGATTTTTCAGACTGGCCACTGGATCTGGCTGAAGTGATTTATATTGATGGTTTTGCCAATGTCGTCACCGGACTCAGAGGGGCGAGCGTTTCGCCGGATATGCGCATACGCCTAGATGATCGTGACGTGGGGTTTGCGGAAACGTTTTCTGCGGTCAGAGAAGGAGAAGGCTTCTGGTATAGCAACGCCAATGGTCTGGTTGAGATCGCCGTTAATCAGGGACAGGCGGCGCTGGCGTATAGTTTGAAAATTGGCGATCCGATTTATATGTATCAGCCGGAAGTTTGAGCATATTGTAAATAACGCAGAGGACGCGGAGGCGCCGAGATGATTGTTTTTAACCATCGCTATTCTGCGTACCTTCCCGAGTAAAGAATGAA
>WFVC01000063.1 GCA_015491815.1 Gammaproteobacteria bacterium
TCCTCTGCGTTAAATAACCCAGACTGAGTTTGGGTTATTTAACGCAGAGGATGCAAAGACGCAGAGGCGCAGAGTTTTTTATAGAAGTAATATCATTCGCAGCGCCATCCCCGTCGCTGTGGCGCCACCTCATCAATATAATATTTTTTTTCTCCGCGTCTTTGCACCTTTGCGTCCTCTGCGTTTATTTACGTGCCCCAAAAAAAAGCCCGCAACAATGCGGGCTTTTTTGTCAGACAATCGCGCTGATTACAGCTTGTCAGCTTCTTCAGCCAGGTAGCTGGCAACGCCATCGGGTGTGGCCTGCATGCCTTTATCGCCCTGATGCCAACCGGCCGGGCAGACTTCGCCGTGTTCTTCGGTGAACTGCAGGGCGTCGATCATACGCAGCATTTCGTCAATATTCCGACCCAGCGGCAGATCGTTAACGACCTGATGACGCACCATGCCTTCCTTGTCGATCAGGAAAGAACCGCGGAAAGCAACACCGGCTTCAGGGTGTTCGACATCATAGGCCTGACAGATAGCGTGGGTGACATCCGCAATCAGGGGATATTTAACCGGGCCAATGCCGCCTTCATTAATGGGCGTGTTGCGCCAGGCATTGTGGGTGAACTGGGAATCGATGGATACACCGATAACCTCGACGCCACGCTTGCTGAATTCTTCCAGACGGTGATCGAAGGCGATCAGCTCAGACGGGCAAACAAACGTAAAATCAAGAGGATAAAAGAAAATGACGGCATATTTGCCTTTGCATTCCTTTTTGAAATTATAGTCTTCAACAATCTCGCCATTGCCGAGTACGGCGGCAGCGGTAAAATCCGGGGCTTCACGACCGACTAATACACCCATAAAATGCTCCTTTAATTTAAAATGATTCTAAACTCAATGATGGGGCGTATTTTAAGGTGCCAGCGTCTGGCTGGCAAGCCTGAATCTCAATGGATGAAAGATCAACCGCCCCTATGTCTACACGCGAATGCTTATAAATAGGTATAATGGCATTGATTCGCGCCGGGCAATTGCCTGATACCCGCACACAGGATAGAATCCGCCTTTGCTTAAAGATGCGGCCTAAGTCCGTGTTTTACCGCCTTTTTTACACCAATCCGGATACCCGTGAAGCTGGGCTGAATATTGATCACCGATAAAAAAGTAAACCTGCTGGATTTTGATTTGCCTGCGTTGCAAGACTGGTTTTCTGAACAGGATGAAAAACCGTTCCGCGCGACCCAGGTGATGAAGTGGATCTATCAGTTTGGCGTGGATGATTTTGAAGCCATGAGCAATCTGAGCAAGGCTTTGCGTGAAAAATTAGAGCGTCTGGCCGAGATCCGCGCGCCTGAAATTGTCAGCGAGCAGCGCGCCAGTGACGGGGTGGTGAAATGGTTGTTGCAGGTTGATGGCGGCAACTGTGTGGAAACCGTTTATATTCCCGAGGATGATCGCGGCACTCTGTGTGTGTCTTCGCAGGTCGGTTGTGCGCTGGATTGCAGTTTCTGTTCCACGGCGCAACAGGGCTTTAATCGTAATCTTTCCGCAGCGGAAATTATCGGTCAGCTCTGGCGCGCCAATCAGGCTTTGCAGTGTTTGCCGCGCGAACAGCGGGTGATCAGTAATGTGGTGATGATGGGCATGGGGGAACCGCTGCTGAATTTTGATAATGTGGTCACCGCCATGAATCTGATGATCGAAGATAATGCCTACGGTCTGTCAAAACGTCGGGTGACCCTGAGCACTTCGGGGATTGTGCCGGCGCTGGACAGGCTCAAAGCGGTGAGTGATGTGAGTCTGGCGGTGTCATTACATGCGGCAGACGATGCGCTGCGGGATCAACTGGTGCCCATCAATCGTAAATATCCACTAAAAGAATTGCTGGCCGCCTGTTTGCGTTATATAGAAGGTGAAAGCAAACGCAAAATAACCTTTGAATATGTCATGCTGGCCGGCATTAATGACAGCCCGGCTCAGGCGCGGGCGCTGGTGAAATTATTAAAAGGCATTCCGGCAAAAGTGAATTTGATCCCTTTCAACCCGTTTCCGGGCAGTGATTATAAAGTCTCAAAACCAGAAGTTATCAATCGCTTTCGGGATATTTTGATTAAGTCCGGTTTGATTACCATTACCCGGAAGACGCGCGGAGAAGATATTGACGCCGCCTGCGGCCAGCTTGCGGGTAAAGTCGTTGACCGGAGTAAACGAAAATTAAAACATCTGAAAGAAGCGCCAATAACAAGGGTCATATAACTATGCGTTTGATTATTCTAAGTTTGTTTGTCAGTCTGCTTGCGGCCTGCGCCGCCAGACCGGTGGTCGATAATAGCAATATTATTAAAGCCTCGGAAGCTAACGCCAAACTGGGGCTGGGGTATATGCAACAGGGGCGTTATGAAACGGCTTTGGGTAAACTAAAAAAATCACTTAGGCAAAATCCTGAGAATGCAGATGCGCATCAATATATTGCGGTTTTATATGACAAACTGGGACATTATGAGGATGCTGATCGGCATTATCAAAAAGCGCTTGAGTATATGCCGGACAGCAACTTGTCTTCACGGGTTGCGGCGGTGCGCAATAACTATGCGGTTTTCCTGTGTAAACAGAAACGTTATGAAGATGCGGACCGATATTTTGAAATGGTGAAGAGTGACCCCCTGTATCAATCACGCGATCGTCTGCTTGAAAATATGGGGCTGTGCGCACAGGAAAAAGGGGATATACATCAGGCTGAAATGCTGTTTAACAAGGCCTTGCGACTAAACCCAAAGTCACGTAAAAGCCTGCTTGGACTGGCTCAGATAAGCCATGATAAAGGACTGAATAATCAGGCTCAGGCCTATATGAATAAATATTTGAAATACAGCGCGCATAACGCAGAGAGCCTGTGGTTGGCGATATTGATTGAACGGCGGCGCGGCAATCTGGATCGAGTGGCCAATTATTCCATACGCCTGAAAAGCAAATATCCGAATTCAAAAGAAGCGCAGTTATTAAAACAACTTGAAATGCAAGATTCGAAATGAGTAGTGAGAATATTAAAACAGAAGAAGAGCCGGTTGTTAACGAGATATCAAAAGGAGCGCGCCTGCGGCTTGCGCGGGATGCGAAAGGACTGGAAGCTTCAGAGGTAGCGGCAAAGCTGTATTTTGAAACACGCTTTATTGAAGCGCTGGAAAATGATGATTATAGCGTTTTCGCCGGTTCCGCATACCTGTATGGTTATATGCGAGCCTATGTAAAATTTCTGGGTCTGCCGCTGGATGAGTTTATCGCTGATCTCGAAAGTATTGAAGATGCAAATGAACCTCACTTCGAACACATTAATTATGAATCGGCGGCAAAATCAAAAACGATGAACTGGATGTTGCCGGCAATACTTGGATTCCTGTTGCTGATAATCATCGTAGTTGTTGTGCTGGTAAACAGGGATGATTCATCTATTGTTGAGTCGCTGTCATCAAATGTTGGTGTTGGAAATAATTCTGTTCAGAATATGCGTAGTATCCCGATACCGCTTAATGAAAATACACAGGCGGATACTCAGGTAGTTGAGCCAGATAGTTTCAGTTCGGATAAGAATGCTGATATTGAAACCGTTCATAATGTATCGGTAAATCAAAATGCGCCAAGTGATACCGGCGTATCGAAGCTGTTGCTGGAATATAAAACGGATTCATGGACGGATATCCGTGATGCTGAGGGTAAACGACTGGTTTATCGCATGGTGGAAAAAGGTAATCGCCTGCAACTCGATTCCAGTCCAAGCTATTCGATTCTGCTGGGGTATTCGCCGGGGGTTAAGGTGTTTTGGAATGATCAACCCTTTAATCTGACCAGTCATGAACGTGAAAATATCGCCTACTTCGTGGTAGGCAAGAAAGAAAAAATATCTTCAGTTGCAAAACGCACTGCTGATTAAAAATCAAATTTTGTATAACAGGTAATAGCGTGTCCAAGTTGATCCAGGCCATTCGTGGCATGAATGATATTCTGCCGGATGAAACACCGAAGTGGCAGTTCGTTGAAAAACAGTTTCGCCGACTGATGGCGGCCTATGGCTACAATGAAATCCGTTTCCCTGTCGTTGAAAAAACCGAGTTGTTTAAACGCTCGATTGGTGAGGTTACGGACATTGTTGAAAAGGAAATGTATACCTTTGAAGATCGCAATGGCGACAGTTTAACGCTGCGCCCGGAAGGCACCGCCGCCTGCGTGCGCGCCTGTATGCAACACGGTCTGTTACACAACCAGACGCAACGGCTCTGGTATCTGGGACCGATGTTCCGGCATGAACGGCCTCAAAAAGGCCGTTACCGTCAGTTTTTTCAACTCGGCGTGGAAGCCTTTGGCTTTCCCGGCCCTGACGTCGATGCCGAGATGATTATGATGACTGCGCGGTTGTGGAAGCAATTGGGCATAGCCGATTCTGTCAGGCTGGAATTAAACTCACTGGGATCGAGCGAATCACGTCAGGCTTATCGGGATATTCTGGTGGCCTATCTGCAGGAGCATTATGAACAACTGGATGCAGACAGCGTGCGCCGACTGGAATCCAATCCACTGCGAATTCTGGACAGTAAAAATCCGGAGATGCAGGCCTTGATTGAAGCGGCGCCCAAATTAAACGCTCATCTGGATGAGGCATCGGCCGAGCATTTTGCTACACTGTGCAGCCTGCTGGATGCCGCCGGAATTAGCTATCAGGTCAACCCGCGTCTGGTGCGTGGGCTGGACTACTATTCAAAAACTGTATTTGAATGGGTTACGGATAAACTGGGCGCACAGGGAACAATATGCGCCGGCGGACGTTTTGATGGTCTGGTGCAGCAACTGGGAGGGCGTGCAACGACCGCGATGGGCTTTGCGATGGGCATGGAGCGACTGGTTTCGCTGATTGATGATGCGCAGATTCGGCAACAGGACTATGCGCCACAGGTTTATTTTCTGGCGCTGGGGGATGCGGCGCAGAGCCGGGCGTTTTTGCTGGCCGAGCAGTGCCGGGACAGCCTGCCGGATTTACGTCTGTTATTAAATTGTGGTGGCGGCAGCATGAAAAGCCAGATGAAAAAGGCCGACAAAAGCGGCGCGCGCTTTGCGCTGATTCTCGCGGAAGATGAGCTGGCCAAAGATGAAATTACGATTAAAGATCTAACCGGTGAGCTGGAGCAGCAAACTATTGCGCAGTCAGAATTAAACGCATTTTTAGAAACTAAGGAACCTCTGATTAATTCCGTTCGCCCTGAGCCTGTCAAAGGGTGACGGAATTAATTAGAGCTTCCCTGATAATTTAAGAGATAACGGAGAGTAAGGTGAGTTTGGAACAGACAGAAGAAGAACAGGTTGAGGCATTAAAGGCCTGGTTTAAAAAGAATGGCAGTGCGCTGATTTTCGGTCTCGCGATCGGCCTGTCAGTTATTGGCGGTTACCGTTTCTGGACTGACTATCAGGTAAGTCAGGCGCAAAAGGCCTCGCTGGTGTATTCGGGTCTACAGAACCATCTGATTGCCAATGATTCGCCAAAAGTGTTTGAGACCGGTGAACAGTTGATTAAACAATTCCCCGGCACGCCTTACGCGGCGCTGGCGGCATTGGGTATGGCGCGTATGAGCGTACAAAATAATTCACTGGATGCGGCTGAAGTACATTTGCATTGGGTGATTGATAATGCGGATGAAGATGGTCTAAAACATATTGCTCGTCTGCGACTGGCGCGGGTGCTGGCGGCGGAAAAAAAATATGATGAGGCGCTGGCGTTAATAAACAATTACTCGCAGGGAAGTTATGCTTCTCTTTATAGTGAGGTGCGCGGTGATATTTTGTTGGCGCAAAATCAGCCTGAACAGGCGCGTGGTGCTTATCAACAGGCGCTGGACACGATTGCGGCCAATGATAAACGTCGTATGCTGATTGAAATGAAGATCAATGATCTTCCCGCCAGCGATAATGCGCAGGGTTGATCCGGTTAATGCGCATATTTTTATTTCTGTTTATACTGATTTTGACGGGGTGTTCCTCTTCGCCTTCACCCGTGTTGCCACCGGTGCCTCTGCCTGTATTTACACCGACTGTAAATATTACAACTGACTGGCGAAGCCATATTGGGCGTGGCGCACGTTATTTTTATTTGCGTTATAAGCCTGTATTTGCCGGTGAAACTGGCTATGTGGCTGATTATAAGGGAGGCGTTTATGCTTTCGATGTCAATTCCGGCGATCAACTCTGGCATCGGGATCTGAATCTTAAACTAACCTCAGGCCTGTCAATACAGGAAGGGCGTTTGTTGCTAGGTTCAAATCTGGGTGACGTTATTGCTCTGAATCCGGATGATGGCAGCGAGCTATGGCGTAGTAAAGTTAGCAGTGAAGTGTTAACGCCGCCTTTGAGTGCGCAAGGTTATGTTATTGTGCGCGCGATTGACGGTCGTCTGTATGCGCTGGATGCGGCGACAGGGAAACGGCGCTGGATTTTTGAACGCAGTGTCCCCCTGCTAACCCTGCGTGGAAACAGCGCGCCCTTGATCATTAATGACATGGTGCTGCTGGGATCGGATAGCGGTAAGTTGACGGCGCTGACCCTGAAAGACGGGATTGAATTATGGGAGACCGCTATTGCTGTGCCGGCCGGACGCACCGAGCTTGAGCGTATTATTGATATTGATGTGGATCTTCTGGTCATCGATGATCTTGTGTATGCGGTGACTTATCAGGGACGGCTGGCGGCGGTGCAACTGGATAACGGTCGTATTCGCTGGGTGCAGGATATGTCTTCCTATGCGGGCATGACAGCCGATGCCTACCGTATTTATATTACCGATGCGCAAAGTCAGGTGCTGGCGCTGAATCGCATGAGTGGCGCGATTCTCTGGCGTCAGGAAAAACTCCTGCGTCGCGGTCTGACCGGCCCGGTGCTGTTTGGCGATAACGTGGTGGTGGCGGATTATGATGGCTATGTGCACTGGCTGGATCGGGAAGACGGCCATATCGTAGCCCGGGTATTATTGAACGAAGTGGCTTATCAGTTTGACGAAGAATGGGAAGAAGATGACACGGGATATTATGATCGTGAAAGAAATATTCTGGCCAACCCCGTTGTTTATCAGAACCACCTCATCATCAATGATCGCTTTGGGATCATGTCGGCTTACTCTTATTCTGATTCCTGACGCGCCCCTATGAAACCTGTTATCGCTCTGGTTGGACGTCCCAATGTCGGCAAGTCCACGCTATTTAATCGGCTGACCAAAACCCGCGATGCGCTGGTCGCCGATCAGCCCGGTTTAACCCGTGATCGCAAATTTGGCGAAGGGCGACTCGGCAAGCACCCCTATATTGTTGTCGATACCGGCGGCCTGACCGGCGAAACCGAAGGCGTGGAAGAACTCATGGAAGAGCAGTCCTGGCTGGCGGTGGAGCAGGCCGACAGCGTACTGTTTCTGGTGGATGCCCGTCATGGCCTGACGCCTGAAGATCAATATCTGGCCGGGCGTCTGCGCAAAACCGGCAAACATCTGATGCTGGTAGTGAACAAAATTGACGGGCTGGATGCCGATTTGGTCACCGCTGAATTTTATCATCTGGGACTGGGAACCCCCTACGGAATTTCCTCTGCGCATGGACGCGGGGTGCCGGCGCTGATGCAGGCGGTGTTTGACAGCATGCCGCTGGAAGACAGTGACGAAGAACTGGATGTGGCGACAAAGGGGGTCAAAATCGCCATCATCGGCCGACCCAATGTCGGCAAGTCAACATTGGTTAATCGCATGCTGGGTGAGGAACGGGTGGTGGCCTATGATTTACCCGGCACCACGCGCGACTCTATTTATCTGCCGTTTGAACGCGACGGGCAGGATTACACGCTGATTGATACGGCGGGAGTGCGTCGCCGCAGCCGGGTGAATGAAGCGATAGAAAAGTTTAGCGTGATCAAGGCGCTGAAGGCGATTGAAGACGCCAACGTGGTGATCATGCTACTGGACGCCAGTGAAGGCGTGACTGATCAGGATGCCAGCCTGTTAGGTTTCGTGCTCGATGCCGGGCGCGCGCTGGTGCTGGCAGTCAACAAATGGGATGGCCTGTCTCATGATCAAAAAGACAAGGTGCGCAGGGAACTGGAATACAAACTGCCTTTCCTCGGCTTTGCCAAAACCCATTTTATTTCCGCTCTGCATGGCAGCGGGGTCGGTGATTTATATGCCTCGGTTGATCGCGCCTACGCCTCGGCGACCAAAGATTTTTCGACGCCGGAATTGACCCGGTTGTTGGAAGAGCTGGTCATGGCGCATCAGCCGCCACTGGTTAAAGGACGCCGGATCAAATTACGCTATGCCCATCAGGGCGGCATCAATCCCCCGATTATCGTCGTGCATGGCAACCAGACGACATCGGTGCCCGATGCCTACCGTCGTTACCTTATTAATGCTTTTCTCAAGCATCTAAAACTTGAAGGCACCCCCATGCGGCTCGAATTCAAGAGCGGCAAAAACCCCTTCGCCGGGAAAAAGAACAAACTGACCGCCCGGCAGATGCAAAAGCGCCGTCGTTTGCGCAAGTTCACGACACGTAAAAACTGACTTTTGTAATTTTAACGAGCTGAATCCGGCGTCTATTTTTATCGAGCGCGTTAATATCCGCACGTGTTGCTTAAATTAACACCAGTATTCTCTGTATTAATCGATAGTTTTCAATAACTGCTAAAGACTGTGTGGTTTCAGCCGATAGGAAATCGTAATAAAACGCCTGTATGCGCTGATTTTAGTTGCAGGCGCTGATTAGTTAGATTTATTCCAGGTTTTGTGGTCAGACAATGTTTGGCGGCAAATGCAAAAGCCTGCTGCTCTCCTGGTTAA
>WFVC01000064.1 GCA_015491815.1 Gammaproteobacteria bacterium
ATGGTGCTCAGTGATCGTTTTCATTCCGCGCAAATTCGTTTTACCGATGAAAAAAACAAGTCCCGCGTGCGCATGTTTGATGATGTCGGCTGCGCGATTATCTGGCTGGAAGATAAACCCTGGCGTGACAGCGAAAGCACCGAAATATGGGTTAACGATCATCGCAATGGCAACTGGATCGATGCGCGCCGCGCCTTTTACGTCACCGGCCACAACACCTCGATGGAATACGGTCTGGGTGCGCAGGCTGAAGCAGGCGATGACACAATGGATTTTTCAGCGGCGAAGCAATTTATCTTTGCCAAAGAACAACGCAGCAACCGGCACGCTGGACACCAACCTAAGGAAGCTCTGATTAATTCCGCCGTTCG
Organism: Gammaproteobacteria bacterium; assembly: GCA_015491815.1. Taxonomy (GTDB): domain Bacteria; phylum Pseudomonadota; class Gammaproteobacteria; order UBA6429; family Thiohalophilaceae; genus JAADGZ01. The sequence continues at coordinate 372 of WFVC01000064.1, forward strand.
TGGTGAAGTCCTGAGCCTGACGAAAGGGTCGAACCATGAACGCTAAGCATTGTAAAATCATAATGTTATATGGTTCACCCTTCGACAAGCTCAGGGCGAACGGAATTAATCAGAGGTTCCCTAAATGAAATACTTATTGCTCACCGCCTATACTGATATTCTCGAATCCCTGCGCAGTCGCTGGTTTCTGGTTTACAGCAGCGTCTTCGGCGGCATCGTCGTCCTGCTGTTTTTATTCGGTCTGACCGAGTCACGGATCATGGGGTTCACCGGCATTACCCGCATGATGATCACCTACATACAACTGTCCATGGCCATCCTGCCTATTTTTATTTTGATCACCACGGTGCGCTCGGTGGCCGGTGATCGGGAAGCCGGGGTATTTGAATATCTCCTGTCCCTGCCCATTTCATTGAGCGCCTGGTTCTGGGGCAAAATGGTCGGACGTTTTATCGTTGTCTTTCTGCCGGTATTTATGGCGCTGGTCGGTGCGGTAATCTGGGGCGTCATCAAAGGCTCGGACGTCCCCTGGGTGATATTCCTCTACTACTCCGGCCTGTTATTCTCTCTGAGCTGGTGCTTTCTGGGGATCGGTATGCTGATCTCAACTCTGGCGCGCTCTGCCGATGTTGCTCAGGGCGCCGCATTCATTGTCTGGCTGACCTTAATTCTATTTCTGGATCTGATTCTACTCGGCGTGATGATTCGTGAGTCCCTGCCACCGGATACCGCAGTGGCGCTGGCGCTGATTAATCCGCTGCAGGTCTTTCGCACCGCCGCCATGTTATTGTTCGACTCACAACTTGTGCTACTCGGCCCCACCGCCTACGTAATTCTCGATAACTTCGGGCGCATCGGTTATATGGTATTTGCCCTTGCCTATCCGATATTGCTCGGCGCCCTCTGCGCATTTATTGGCTACCTGATGTTTCGGCGCAGTGATTTACCTTAAACGATCATTCACCTGCAGGTTCGCCTTCAGGCGAACAGCCCCTGGTATGGTAATCTATTTGTCGCTCTGAACCCGTGAACAACAAACTCGACAACAGTTTCGGCTTTCAACAGGTCGATGCCGCAGAACGCGAAAAGCGTATTCGTCACGTTTTTGAAGTCGTCGCCAAACGCTATGACGTGATGAATGATTTCATGAGTTTTGGCATCCACCGTTTATGGAAAAAGACGCTGCTGAAAAAAGCCTGTGCACAACCCGGACAGACTATTCTTGATTTAGCCGGGGGCACCGGCGATATTGCCCGCAAAATGGCGGCAGCGGATCGTCAGGTAATGATCATCGATCCCAGTCAGCCGATGATGCAGGTTGGCCGTGAGCGCGGCCTGCGCCATGTGCGCTGTCTGGCGGGCAGCGGCGAAGCCATTCCTCTGCGAGATAATTCCGTTGACACCCTGACTATCGCCTTTGGCATTCGCAACATGACCCACATGCAACAGGCATTGGAGGAAATTCAGCGCGTTCTCAAACCCGGTGGCCGCTGTCTGTGCCTTGAATTTTCCCGCCCCGCCGCCTGGCTGCGTCCTTTTTACAACCTTTATTCTTTCTGGGTAATCCCGCGTCTCGGCGCGCTGGTCGCGCGCGAACCCGCCGCCTATAACTATCTGGTCGAATCCATTCGCCGTTTTCCGGATCAGGAAGAACTGAAACAAATGATGGAAAAAGCCGGTTTAGCCAGAGTAAGCTACCACAATTTGTCTTTTGGGATTGCCTGCCTGCATATTGCCCACAAGCCGGTCTGAATTCAGCCCTGATATTAAAGACCCGGAACAAATATGCCGATATGCTTTAATATAAAACCACACTGAAAAAAGTCTTCTATCTACATGGAATAATTCACAGGTGAATTAGTTGGATATTTCTGCTGAACACGACAATGAATACCGTAGTATTGTGACTGTGCTCGACAGTCTTGATGCGCTGGTTTATGTCTGTGATATGGAAACGCATAAACTGATTTTTTTTAATCAGTATGGAAAATCAATCTGGGGCGATGCAGAAGGACACACCTGCTGGAAAGTTCTGCAGGCGGAACAAACCGGTCCCTGCGCATTTTGCACCAATGATCGTTTAATTGATGAATCCGGCAAACCAACCGGCGTTTATGTCTGGGAATTTCAAAATACGGTCAATGGGCGCTGGTATCAATGTCGGGATCAGGCTATTTACTGGGTCGATGGTCGGCTGGTGCGCATGGAAATCGCCACCGATATCACTGCCCGCAAGCAAATAGAAGATGAACTGAAACAGGCCAAGGAGGCGGCCGAACAACTGGCTCGCACAGATGAGCTGACCGGGTTAAGCAATCGCCGGGCATTCTTTGAAATGGGTGAGAAACTGTTTCAGCGCGCCCAACGTTTTGACGACAAGCTCACTCTTCTCATGTTTGATATCGACCACTTTAAGAAAATTAATGACCAATACGGCCATGCCGCCGGAGACAAGGTGCTGCAAAGTCTCGGTGGACTGCTCAAACAGACAAGGCGTGAAATCGATGTCGTCGGACGACTGGGCGGTGAAGAATTTGCGCTTATTTTACCAGAGACCGATCTCGCTGGCGCCACGGAACTGGCTGAACGACTCTGCCAGAATATTTCCAGCCTGCTAATACGAACTGCAAACACCAGTATCAAGTTTACCATTAGCATTGGCATCGCCGAACTTAAAGCCAGACATAAATCACTGGACGACATTCTTCTTCAGGCGGATAAAGCCCTTTACACGGCAAAAGACAATGGTCGCAACTGCATCAGGTGTATTGGCTAAATAAGTGTTCCAAATGCCAGTACATTTTTGGTAAAACCGTTCGTCCTGAGCTTGTCGAAGGACAAACAGATAAGTATTTTATTTACACTGTTTCCACGCTCATGGTTCGACCCTTCGTCAGGCTCAGGACTTCACCACGAACGTGGAAACTCGAAAGTGTACTGGAATTAGGAACGCCTATTTAGCGCCCCCGCAAACTGAATAATATGGCCGAAACCGACTCACACCCGCTCAAGCACTGGCTGGATAAAATCGCCGCTTCACACCCCGATGCGCCCGCCATCTATATTGAAGACGAGGAAATTAACTATCTGACCCTCAAGGAACAGGTCGATGCGCTGGTCACCACGCTCGCTCAGGCCGGCATAAAAACAGGCCAGCGTCTTGCCCTTGTGACCCGCTCATCACGCATCATTGCTTTGATGGCTTATGCGGCCCCGCACATGGGCATTACCTTTCTGCCGCTGGATCCCGACATTCCGAAAAAATGGCAAAGCAGCCTGTTAGCGCAGGCGGGAATTGAACATATCCTTTGTGATAATGAGGTGAGTGAAGAATGGAGTCCGGAGGTTAATGTCATCACCATCGGTCAGTTGCTTCTGCAACAGTTTACGCTGGGGGCGACTTCGGTTAAAACCGGCGCCTCGAGTTATACGCCGTTGATGCTGGCCACCAGCGGCTCCAGTGACATACCCAAAGTTATTTTATTAACACCGGAAAACATCACCGCCTCGGTGAACAACGTCAACGCCTGCCTGCAACTTGAACACAATGATCTCTGGCTGGACTGTCTGCCTCTGTTTCATATCGCCGGGCTGATGATTCTTTATCGAAGCATTGCCCGCGGCGCCGCCGTCATTCTGCATGATCGGTTTGATGCAGAAAAAGTCTGGCGGGATCTTCAGGCGCATCCTGTCAGCCATCTGTCACTGGTGCCGGTGATGCTGCAAAAGTTGCTCGATATCGCCGGTGATCAGCCACCACCTTCCTGTTTACGCTTTGTGGTTATTGGCGGCGCGGCGCTGGATCCGGCATTAGCAAAGCGGGCGCTGGATCGCGGCTGGCCGCTTTATTTAAGTTATGGCATGACCGAAACCGCTTCCCAGATTGCCGGTTGTAAACTCGACAGCCGCACCGCCAACGGCCCCTTTGCACTCGAACTCTATGCCGGCATCGAAATAAAAATACAGCCGCATGCATCATCAACAGACGGGAGTGGCCTGATCGCGCTGCGCGGCGCGCCGATCATGTCTGCTTATGCCGATGCGCAACATACATCGACGCCGGATGGAGACGGCTGGTTGCTAACCCGGGATCTTGGCAGGCTGGATAGTGAAAACAGATTGATCATTTCCGGCCGCGCCGATGATCTGATTATCAGCGGTGGGGAAAATATTCAACCTGCGCAGGTAGAAGCAATTATGCAGGACTGCCCCGGTATTAATGAGATCGCCATCGCCGGTAAAGACGATCCGCAATGGGGCCAGTGTCTGATCGCCATTTATAGTGGCGAGGCCAGCAGCGAGGCCATTGAACAATGGAGTCGGGAAAAATTAAAAGGCAACTGGCGTCCCCGTCAGTTTATCAAAACAGACAGCCTGCCCCGCCTGTCCAACGGCAAACTTGATCGTCAGTCCCTGCTCGCCGCAATCTGATACGTCTGCAATTCTGTACGCAGCGTTTCCGCGATGCGCCGTTTGTTTTTTGTCTGCGCATCCCGACAGGCATGCACGGTTTTTATCTGCGTTACGCAATCGCCTTTCGCGTTGATAAAATCATAAATGAGGGAAAAACTACTCTCACCGATCGCCTCAACTTTCAGCTCAACTGTCATCGGCTCGGCATAGCCTGCCGGCTGTCGATAATCCGCTTGCGTGTGAACGATGGGCAGAATGATTTTTCCTTCCGCCAGCAGGCTGTCCAGCGGCTGCCTTATCTCGCGCATAAAAGCTTCATACGCTTCATGCGCATAGCGAAAAAAATGCGCGAAAAAAACCACGCCGGCGGCATCGATATCCTGAAAGGAAATGCGAATCGAATGTTTATATATCATTGAATAAAAGCGGATACAGATGCGCCTTCAGGCCTACCGGCATGAATCAGGCAATGGATAACGGCAACGCCGGTTCAGGCCGTCTGATCTTCCTGACTACTGAAAGTTACCCGAAAACCAAGAAACTCGAAATTTTTACGATCTTTGAGATTGTCATAATCGTCGGCCACGACACAGGCATCCACCAGCCATTCCCCGTTATGATTTAAAATATTGACCTCAGAAATATTATAAACACATTCCTTACTGAACAGGCCGGCGACCGTTGACGCAATCTCCTTGCCTTCACCCTTGCTGGTGTCCCAGCTTTTGTGGATGCGCTGACGCTCTTCATCGGATGCATTCATCCACTCTTCAACACTGATCAATGACATAACTCCCCCTTTTGGAAACAAAAAATTTGAAATGCTGTTGGCGCTCTGAACTCTGATTTCCTGAAACCGGCTTATTATTATCCCTGATGTCAGAATGGTTATGATGCGCCGCTTCAGTCGATTTTTATCTGATCCAGATCAATACCAAACCCGGGACGCGCTGGCAAATAAATTCGCTCCGCCACCGGCCCCATTATTGGCGCTGGCACCAGCTCAGGCGCCGGCGCCAGATCCCGCGCCAGCCAGCTCGAAGTCGCCAGCCCGTGCACCGGCTTGTGCTCAACGTCAGCAAAATACCCATCCAGCGCTGCGGCAAGATGCACGCTCGCCCATACCCCGACTGCGCTGTCCAGCGTCGTGGTCAGCACATATTCCATGCCCGCCGCCTGCGCCTGTTTCGCCATCGTCCTGACTCGCACAATCCCGCCTTCGCGCAGGGGTTTCAGCACTACGCGCCTGACCGCCTGAGCCTGCAATAGACTCGACCAGTCGAGCACGCACAGGGATTCATCCAGCGCCAGCGAAAAGGCGGCGCGGCGCTGTAGAACGGTCAACGCGTTCAGATCAGGCGCGGCTCCGGTTTTCTGCAGCGGCTCCTCGATGCACTCAACCGGCAGATCCTGACAACCGGCAATAAACTGCTCGGCCTCCGCCAGACGCCAGGCCTGATTGGCATCCAGCCGGAACCGCACGGCGGGATAGCGTTGCGCCAGCTCGCGCAACTGTTCCAGTTCCTCGGCCACCGTCGCCAGCCCGACTTTTAATTTAAGCACGCCGGACACCGGCGAAACGTCCGTCAGCATCCTCTGCAGTGATCCGCCATTCTGGTTTACCATGACAAAATCAGCCGCCGCCGGATTCAGCCAGCGCGCCGCCGGGATATTTTCCCGGCGGGCAAGGAGATCGATCAGCGCCATCTCCAGCCCGCAGCGCAAGGCCGGATGCGATCGCCCATCCTCCATCAACCCATCGAGTCCGGCAAACGCCGAATCCGGCTCACGTCCTTCGAGCCGCACCACCATTGCACTGAGCCGCCTTTGCGCCTGTCGCCAGGATTCTGTTCCCGCTATCGGCAGCGGCGCACAGTCTCCCAGCCCCAGTTGTCCGTCATCCGTCTGTATCTGAATCAGCCAGCCCCGACGCTGCTCGATATCGCCCTGCGCGCTCCGCCATGCCTGTCGCAGCGGCAGACAATAGGGGCGGAAGCTCACTCTGCTTATGTTGCCTACGCCCGTCATGTTTGCCCTTTTTTAGAACAGCCAGGCGCTGATCAGCAAAACAGCAAACAGCAACTGATACTGCGCGGTCAGCGCCAGCAGCCGGTTCAGGCCGGTATCGATGGGAGAACACCAGAACCGGCGAACAAGCACGATCGCCGGCGGTAGAACCAGCCAGGGAAGAAAAACGCGTTCAGCCGGAATCAACAGCGGTACTAACATCAGCGGCGTCAGTATATAAATCGCATAAAGACGACGAGCGAGACGCCGGCCGAGCAAACTCACCAGCGTGCGCCGACCGGCCGCACAGTCACTTTCCAGATCACGGTAATTATTCACCAGCAGCGCGGCGGCGGCGGGCATGCCGATCGCCATACCCGCCACCACCGCCGCCGCGCTCCAGATCCCCGTCTGCAAATAGGCGCTGCCCGCCACCGCGATGACGCCAAAAAAAACCAACACGAACAATTCCCCGAACGGCCCGTAGGCGATGGGATGCGCGCCGCCCGTATAGGCATAAGCGGCGGCCAGCGAAAACAGACCGATGAGCAGGATCGGCCAGCCGCCCAGCCAGACCAGATAAATACCGCAGAGCAGGGCCAGCGCAAAACTCAGCCACGCCCCGTGACGCACGCGAGTCGCCGGGATCAAACCTTCGGCCACCACCCGCGCCGGTCCCAGACGCCCGGCCGTATCCGCACCGCGTTCAAAATCAGCCGCATCGTTGTACAGGTTCGTTCCGATCTGAATCAACAATGCCGCCGCCAGCGTCAGCAACAGCGGAAGAAGGCTGAACTGCTGCTGTTCAAACCAGGCCAGCGTCGTCCCGACCAGCACCGGCGCGATCGCCATGCTCAGGGTTTTCGGGCGAACAGCCGGCAACCAGTATTTAAACATCAGGGACGGCGGGGAAACTTGCTGAAATCCGGCGGCCGTTTTTCCAGAAAGGCGTCCCGGCCTTCCTGCCCTTCTTCGGTCATATAAAACAGCGCAGTGGCGTTACCGGCCAGCTCCTGTATGCCGGCCAGCCCGTCGGTGTCGGCGTTGAATGCTGATTTGAGCATGCGCAGGGCGGTGGGCGAATGAGACAGCATTTCCCGGCACCAGTTGATGGTTTCGGCCTCCAGTTGTTCCAGCGGCACGACGGCATTCACCAGCCCCATCGCCAGCGCCTCTTCGGCCGAATACTGGCGACAGAGGAACCAGATCTCTTTGGCTTTTTTCAGGCCGACGGTGCGCGCCATCAGCCCCGCGCCCAGCCCGGCATCGAAACTGCCCACCCGGGGGCCGGTCTGCCCGAAGCGGGCATTGTCAGCGGCAATCGTTAGATCGCACACCAGATGCAGCACATGACCGCCGCCAATCGCGTAGCCCGCCACCATCGCCACCACCGGCTTGGGCAGGCGTCGGATCTGCATTTGCAGATCCAGCACATTGAGATGCGGCACGCCTTCGCTGTCTTTGTAACCGCCGTGATCACCGCGCACTTTTTGATCGCCGCCGCTGCAAAAAGCCTTCTCTCCCACCCCGGTTAAAATAATGACGCCAATCGCCGGATCATGATGGGCGTGGTGAAAGGCCTGCGCCAGCTCACGAATGGTTTCCGGACGAAAAGCATTGCGCACCTGCGGCCGGTTGATGCTGATGCGAGCCATCCCCTCGAAGTGATGATAAAGAATATCCTGAAAGTTCAGGCTGTCGACGTTACGCCACTGCATGTTGGACGATCCTCTATTTAAGTCTGATTTACGTTAAGGAAGCTCTGATTAATTCCGCCGTTCGTGGTGAAGTCCTGAGCCTGACGAAGGGTCGAACCATGAACGCTAAGCATTGTAAAATCATAATGTTATATGG
>WFVC01000065.1 GCA_015491815.1 Gammaproteobacteria bacterium
TCATGTTTGCCTCTTACCAAATTATAAAATTCTGATATTTACGCTAAAAAATTTTCGTCCCTTAATTCAAGTAGTTCCGCTATTTTATCTCGGGATGGCATTAACAATCACGGCTAAACCCGCTTAAATATTTTCTGGCGCGATTCCTTTCTTTCTGCCATCATTTGCAACACAGTTTGCAGTTCCTTCCAACGACTTCGGTTAACGTAAATAGACTAACCGAATCAAAAACACTACCTGCTCAACAACCAGAAAAAAAGGCACAACAGGTTTTATGGAACATACCTTATCGTCTCTGAAAAAACGTCTGCTCTTGCTCGCCACGGTCAGCTTTGCCCTTACCCCTGTTCTTGGCTACACCGTCGCCGTCGGTTTTGGCATGATCGACAGCGCCGCACTGTTTGTCTGGCCCGGTGGTTTTTTGCTCATCGCCGCCTCTCTGCTCCTGCTGCTGGGGCAGGCGGTGCATTTCATGCGCTACCTGAACCCGATCACCCGCTGGCTGGAACAGCATCCGGATCATCCTACTCTACCTGAAATCTTTAACCGGCGTCTCAACAACTTCAGTGACAACTACTGGGGCGTATTCCTGATCTACGCACTCAGCGTGCCGACGATACAACACTGGTACGGCCTCTACCCACAGGGCGCCACCGCCTACATCAGCCTGCTGCAGTTTATCCTGCTGCAACTGGTGATTGCGATCATGGCCGGACTGCCGGGTTACCTGCTCTCACTGTCCACTCTGGGGCGGCTGGCGCACCACATCGGCCATACCCGCGTGCATGTAAGCATGAAGTCCAAGATGCTGCTCATCGGCGCGTTTCTGCCGGTGCTCTGCACCACTATCCTGCTGCGCTACTACTGGTGGCAAACCGGCTTTATGCCTGTGGAAATCATGCTCATCTGGCTGCTCATGGGCATCATGTCCTTTGCGCTGACCCTGCTTATGATCCGCGGCCTGAAACACTCACTGGCGCCGGTGCACGAACTGGTCGCCAACAGCGGCGCGTCCAATTATCTGGATCTGGCGCGCCGCCTGCGACCCCGTTCGGTGGATGAAATCGGCTCACTGGTGCAAACCCTGGGTCGCCTGTTCAGCCGTCTCAGTGATCAGGAGTCGCATATGCATGCGATCATCGATCATGCGGCGGAGGCCATTATCGTGGTCAATCAGCAGCATGAAATTGAAACCTTCAATCCGGCGGCGGAAGAGCTGTTCGGTTATTACGGCTATGAGGTTCACGGCAAATCCCTGAGCCTGCTGCTACCCGATATTTTTAGCAGCCAGTATGAGCATGATCTTTTGCAGAAGGAACAGGAAAGCTACGGCCTGCACCGTAAGGGCCATAAACTTGCCGTCTCGGTTCGCTTAAGCCGGATGCACATGCATAACAAGGAATACCTCACCTGTCTGGTTGCCGATATCACCGATCGCAAGGCGGCGGAAAAAAAACTGGTGGAAGCCGAGGCGCGTTACCGCAATCTGGTGGTGCTGGCCCACGATCTGGTCTGGAGTATGGATGCTGAAGGTCGCTGGACTTACCTTAATGATGCGGTTACCCGAATTTACGGCTATGCGCCACAGGACATGATCGGCCGGTCTTTTTCTGATTTTCAATCGCCCGAATCTGTTGAACGGGATCGTGACGCGCTGACCAGGCTGCAGCAGGGTGAAGAACTGCTGAACTATGAAACCGTGCATCTGGATCGGGAGGGCAGTCTTCGTCATCTGAGTTTCAACGCCCGTCCCCAGTTTGATGATCACGGCCAACTTCTCAGCATCACCGGCACCGCGCGCGATATTACCGCGCAAAAAGCTTTCGAACACGAACTCACCTGGCAGGCCCAGCATGACTCGCTCACCGGCCTGTTCAACCGCAAGTATTTCATGCAGGAACTGGAGCGTCTGGTCACCCGGGTGGCGCGTAACGGCGCGGAATGCGCCATGCTCTATCTGGATCTGGATCAGTTCAAATATGTCAACGATACCCTCGGTCACGCCGCCGGCGATCGCCTGCTGCTTGAATGCACAAAGATGCTGCATGACAATATTCGCGAAGGCGATCTGCTTTCCCGTTTCGGCGGCGATGAGTTTACCGTGCTGCTGTATAATCTCGACACCCCGGCTGCGCGTCAGGTGGCCGAGAACATTCGCAAGCTATTCGAAGACTTCCGTTATATCGACAGCGGCAAGTCTTTCAATATCACCTGCAGTATCGGCATTTCCATGATCACCAGTCAGAATCCCTCGGCGGAAGATGTGCTGCTGCACGCGGATCTGGCCTGCAATATCGCCAAGACTCAGGGGCGTAACTGCGTGCATCTGTCCACTCCGGAAGACAAGGAGAAAGACGGCATGGCCGAAGACATCGGCTGGGCCACCCGGGTGCGCGACGCCTTCGAGCAGGATCGCTTCCGACTCACCTTCCAGCCCATTATGTCGATTGCCGATAACAGCGTGCAGGATTATGAAGTCCTGCTGCGCATGAAAATGAAAAACGGCGACATTATTCTGCCCGGTGGTTTTATGCCCGCCGCTGAACGCTTTGGTCTGATCAACAATGTCGATCGCTGGACAGTAAATGCGGCGGTAAAAAAACTCGCACTCATGCATGAAAACGGTCAGCCGGCGCGTTTCGCTATCAATCTCTCTGGCCGCGCATTTGAAGACAAACAACTGTTGCCGATGATACAGGGTTTGCTGGGCGACACTCGTCTTGATCCCGCCGCGCTCACCTTTGAGATTACTGAATCCGCCGCCATCTCCAATCTCTCAGCAGCCAGTGAATTCATCCACAAACTTAAGGAAATGGGCTGCCAGTTTGCGCTCGATGATTTTGGCACCGGCTTCTGCTCCTTCACCTATCTTAAACACCTGCCGGTGGACAAGTTAAAAATCGATGGCTCCTTCGTCAAAGGACTGGCCGAGTCCCGCGTCGATCAGGCCATGGTCAAATCCATGAACCAGATCGCCCATGCCCTGCACAAACAAACCATCGCCGAATTTGTTGAAAATGAAGACACACTGATATTGCTGAAAAGTTTTGGCGTCGATTTCGCCCAGGGTCACTATCTCGGTAAACCCGAAGATATCAAGATCGAAACCGGCTGGCTCAAACCCGCCGCCAGTGATAGCGAAAGCCTGATTATTCACTAAGATAAACGACGCTGCGCAAGCGAACAGGGTTTAAGGAAGCTCTGATTAATTCCGCCGTTCGTGGTGAAGTCCTGAGCCTGACGAAGGGTCGAACCATGAACGCTAAGCATTGTAAAATCATAATGTTATATGGTTCACCCTTCGACAAGCTCAGGGCGAACGGAATTAATCAGAGCTTCCTTAAATTACAGATTGGCTGAAGGCAACGAGAAATTAGACTCCCGGAAATTAACCCCGGATAAAATTTAAAAAAAGCCGGGAGGCAAACGACAGGCCGATAATTCAGCCTGCCGCTAAATAAGTGTTCCTAATTCCTGTCCAGCTTAAAGCCATTCGTCCTGAGCCTGTCGAAGGATGAATGGTTTTAAACATTGGAATTTCAGGCTTTACGTTCATGGTTCGACAAGCTCACCACGAACGTAAAGCTTTGTGGTGGACAGGAATTTGGAACAGCTATTTAGTCCTTATGCCCCCCGGTTAAGGGGATAAACTCCCGTTAGTTACTACCCTGCAGGAAGGTTAGAATATCCCGGGTCTGCTGACCGGTAAGCCCGGCGCGCAGACGCATATGAAAGGCCGTGCTGATCCACTGATCGTCCCGCAGCTCTTTGGGATCACGAACATTGTGACAACGACCGCAGTTATCAACCCAGGCCTTGGCGCCCCGGCCAAAATCACCCGACTGTTTTTCATTCGCCATTGTCGCACTACTCATTACTGTAGCGGCAATAAATGTGGCCGCAAGCATCGTCTTGTATAAAATTTCAGTTTTAAATTTCATGTTTAAATCTCCTTAGAAGCCATAGGCCAGTTGCAGTAACAGGCGATCATCCGCCGTCAGGCCGGCATTGGGGTTGTCATTGAATTCATAATCCACCTTGCCGATAACATTGCTGGCAAACAGATAATTAAGTCCCACCATGCTCTGATTCCTGTCCTTGCTATCCTGTGGCGTGTCATATTCACTATAACGCACAACCGCTTCCCATTTTGCACCGCCAAAACCATAAGCGGCCTGTACATACCAGGCTTCCCAGGCGCCCGCATCCGGCGCGCTACTGCTCGCCTGGGCGCCATATTTTTGTTTCGTATATTCGCCACGCAGATCCAGAGTATTTATATGCCAGATAAAATCTGCGCCAAGAACATCATAGTCACGAGGATCATCATACGTATAGGTTGCGCCGGACAAGCTGCGCACCGCCACCTTGCCGGTGGCTGCAGAAATACCGAGATCCAGCTTCTGATTCGGGAAATATAAACCAAAACGACCACCGCCTACTTTTTTTCCATCACCATCTTTATTTACCCCGGGAGATTCAATTTTTTCAATTTCACCGGCGTCCGCTTCCAGCGTAGGGCCATTGCCGAGGTAAGCGGCATAGTTGGCGTAAATGCCAGACATGGGAAATCCCCCCCTGACCATCGCGCCGACTTCAGCATTTGACGCAGCCTGATCGTGACCAAAGCCAACCGGCGCCGAAGCCATTTTGTTGATCCACGAAGGATGCATGTTTTGCCGAAATTGTCCCAGAGGACTGAGGAATTTACCCACCACCAGAGCGGCGTAATCATTCATGAACAGATCGATGGTCATATATTCGATGCTGGCATCTGAGTTGCCGCCTTCATCCGTTGCGAATTCCAGTTCAGCCTCAAGCATGACGCTTTCATTGAACTGGTAATGCAGAATAGGAGAAAAACTGCCGGTGTTAAATGTACCCGGTTCTGATTTTGTATCGGTATAACCTACAGACGCAAAACCCGCAAGGTGCACCAGCGTAATGGGTTTCTTCCATTCCGCCGCACTTTCAACCTGCTGTTTCAGATCATCAACTTCTGCTTTTAATTTTTCAATATCTGTCGCCGCCCCTGCATTGGCGTACATAGCCAAACCCATAGCGCAGGTCAGAACCGATAATTTAAATCTCATAATATTAGCCTCAAAAATTTTTATAATCACTCGATACAGCAATATTTATTCCCTGCTTCTCATGCAGAGATGCTGAAATCATCGAAGGGTGTATACAATAGTAAAATATTTAGAGAACAGTCTGACGGGGAGGTTGTCGTTCAGGAAGGCTGGAAATCCCGACAGGCGCAGGGATAGTGTTAATGGGATTATCTGTATACAGTGGAACACTGTCACCAGTATTTATAAATGCCGCCATCAAATACAGCATCGAACAATTAAGCATGCAATGCTGACCAATGCAGTTACAACTATCGCAACATTTTTCCGTCCCATGCTTTGTCTGCATGGATTTCATCAGCATCGATTCCGGCATCGACATCTCCATTCTAACGCTATGAAGATGACAGCCGCTCGCCATCGCATTCTGCACCAGCAGAGTAAACGACCCCAGCAGAAATAAAATAATCTGCAGGTAAATCATGCATTTTTTACAGGGAATTGCGAACATGGCCGTAGTGGTTTATTAAGCTGCGGGAAGTATAGTCCCGATGCTCAATAAAAGTCTATTGATCCAACTCAGTCATCTTGCACTTTAGATAACCCTGTAAACAGGGCAACAATAAATGAACTCCATCATTGCAAAAAACCAATATTGTAGAGCCGACTTCATCTGGCCATGGCGGACTAAAGTTCGCCCTACAGAGGTTAACAACGCAGGCTGGGCGCGACTGAACTAACACAATTCCAGATTAGCGTACTCCAGTACTAACCATTTACTGCCTGCCTGAGTGAAGTTGACCTGCACCCGCGCATGGCGACCCTGACCTTCGTAATTCAGAACGACACCTTCGCCGAACTTCTGATGCTGCACCCGCTGGCCAAGCTGGAGTCCGGTTTCATTGTCTTCCTGTATATATGAAGGCGTTGTTGCGGCATAGGCCGGTTGCGTTGCAAATCCCTGCATGCGCACTTCTTCGATATACTCTGCCGGGATTTCTTTAAGAAAACGTGAAGGCCGGGTGTATTTATCATCGCCATACAGGCGACGCTTTTCGGCATAACAAAGGTTGAGCCGTTCCATCGCCCGGGTCATGCCGACATAACAGAGACGCCGCTCTTCCTGCAGACGCACGGGATCCTCGGCGGAAAGACGGTGGGGGAAAAGATCTTCTTCCATGCCGCAAAGAAACACCTGTTTGAACTCCAGCCCCTTGGCCGAGTGTAAAGTCATCAACTGCACGCAGTCGTCCCATTCATCGGCCTGAGTGTCGCCGGCTTCTAATGCCGCATGCGAAAGAAAGGCGGTAAGCTCATCCATCTCGGGCAGTTCATCATCATACTCATCCACATTGAAACTACGGCCGGCATTGACCAGCTCTTCCAGATTCTCTATTCGCGCCCGGCCCTTCTCGCCTTTTTCTTTTTTATAATGGTCAATCAGGCCGCTGTGCTGATTCACCTGTTCAATTTTTTCACCCAGCGTTAAATCAACTGTGGCCGCCGTCAATGAATCGATCAACTCAGCAAAATTTTTCAGTGCACCCAGGGCGCGGGCAGGCAGGGTTTTTTCTTCCTGCATTTGCCACAACGCCCGCCACATGGACACACCGCTGCTGCGCGCAGTTTCGCGCAGCGCCTCAAGCGTGCGATTGCCGATGCCCCGGGTGGGTAAATTAATGATGCGCTCTAATGAGGCGTCATCCTCATGGTTGTTGATCAAACGCAGATAGGCCAGCGCATCCTTGATTTCCTGCCGTTCAAAAAATCGCAGGCCGCCGTAAACGCGATAGGGAATGTTATTTTTAATTAACGCTTCTTCCAGCACCCGCGACTGAGCATTGGAGCGATACAGCAGGGCGCATTCACTGCGCAGGCCGCCGCCATCCACCCAGTCCTGAATTTGTCCGGCGATGTAGTTGGCCTCATCCAGTTCATTGAATGCGCCATAGAGGCGAATTTTTTCGCCATCACTGTCCTCGGTCCACAGGTTCTTGCCCATGCGTTCACTGTTATTGGCGATCAGGGCGTTCGCTGCATTAAGAATGTTGCCGGTAGAGCGATAATTCTGTTCCAGCCGGAAAATCGCGGTATTGGCATAGTCCTTACCGTACTGGTGAATATTCTCCACCCGCGCACCGCGCCAGCCGTAGATCGACTGATCATCATCGCCCACGGCGAACACATAACTGCCGCCCGCCGCCAGCATGCGTATCCATGCATACTGGATGGTATTGGTATCCTGAAATTCATCCACCAGAATATGTTTGAAACGCTGCTGATAATGCTGCAATAACTGTGGTTGCTTCAGCCATAATTCATGCGCGCGCAATAACAGCTCGGCAAAATCCACCAGCCCCGAGCGTCGGCACATGGCTTCATAGGCGCGGTAGATTTCGATCATCTGCCGCAGGTGGGGATCATTATGACAGTCGATATGATCCGGGCGCAGCCCTTCATCTTTGCGCGCATTGATATACCACTGCACTTCACGCGGCGGGTAGTGGTTCTCATCGATGCCCTGCTCACGGATCAGTCGGCGCAGGGTGCGCAGCTGATCATCACTGTCCATGATCTGAAAATCCTGCGGCAGTTGCGCCTCCTGCCAGTGAGAACGCAACAGCCGATGCGCAATCCCGTGAAAAGTGCCAACCCACAGACCGCTGGCGGGAATACTCAACAGTTGTTCGATGCGCCCGCGCATCTCCCCGGCGGCCTTGTTGGTAAAGGTCACCGCAAGCACGCCGTAGGGCGAGACGCCTTCGGCCTGCAACAACCAGGCGATGCGATGCACCAGCACCCGGGTTTTGCCGCTGCCGGCGCCGGCCAGCACCTGCACATGCCCGGGAGGGGCGCACACCGCCTGACGTTGCGCGTCATTTAAGAGATCAAGTATGTGGGAAATATCCATCGCCGCATTTTAGCAGATTCGTTGCCGTTGCGGGATCGGCGCGGTTCTTACAATTCAATTATTTTCAGCTAATATATTAGGTCATACCATGAGCGAAGAATTCACAGAATCCCAACGTCGCTATCGAGCCTTGCAACAACAGTTCCGCAGCAGCCTGCCTGATCGTCTGCGGGAAATTATTCGGCTGGGAGAGAACTGGCTTACCACAGAAACATCGGCGGTAACAAACGGCGATTTTCAACAGCGGGTGCATGATCTGGCGGGTTCAGCCGGAAGTTACGGTTTCCCGGAAATCACTCAGCTTTGCAAAAAAATTGAAGAAGCAATACGAGACAACCAGGCCGTTTCAAAAGAAATCATCCATACATGGCTGAATCAATTACAGACTTTCATTAAATAAATCATTTATCCGCACTATTTTTAATGCGCCATTAAGCCACGATAAATAGCCGCCTAAACGGATCTATCATACGCAGATATTTTTTCTACAACGCCAAAAACTTCTCTCGCAGAAAAAGTGTCCGAAATAAAGCCTTAATATTTTTGTGCCGCCTGATTAATACTTCATTTTTAGATAATACCTGTAATACCAAACCTGATTTTATAACCCGTCAGTTCTTTTGCGCTTAAGATTGACGAATATGTTCCGATAAACTACCTGTACACACCAGTATTCTTCTCTCTCTTCCAGATAAACGCCAGGCAAGCAAGGGATTATTACTTTCTCTCCAGGGAACCAAAAACTCTTAATGAATATCAATGGACTATTTCTCTTGCTTCATACTCAGCTCCTTGCGTTGATACTGTTGCTCGCCTCAGCTTTCTCGGAGGCGTCAGCTTCCACCGCCTTGCATTCATCTACACAGTCATCGCCTGCAGATTCCTATCAGGAACTTCGTATCGCGATGACCGCCGCCTTTGTTTCCGAATCGGGCATCCATGTCTATGAAGAGATTGCCGACTATCTGGGGAAAAAACTCAGGCGCAAAGTCACCTTCGTCACCGGACTCTCCTACAACACGGTGAATGAGATGATTGATGAAAATATCATTGAACTGGCCTTTGTCTGTGGGCTTCCTTACACCATGAAGCATGACCTGCCGAATCCAGTTGTGCGCCTGCTGGCGGCGCCGGTTATGCAGGCGCCGCGATATCAGGATCGGCCCATTTATTATTCTGACGTCATTGTGCACAAGAACAGTCCCTTTCAGCGTTTCGAAGATTTGCGGGATACCGTTTTCGTTTACAACGATGAGATATCAAACTCCGGCTATAACATGCCCCGAGCCTATTTAATTTCGCTGCACGAGACGAGAGGTTTTTTCAGCAACCTCATCCGTTCCGGCTCCCACGAAGAATCTATTCGCATGGTCGCTGAAGGTAAGGCTCAGGCCAGTGCAGTGGACAGTCTGGTGCTGGATTACGACCGGCGCCACAACCCAAAATTCGCCGGCCAGGTGCGCATTATCAAAAGCCTTGGCCCCGCGGCTATTCCACCGCTGATCGCCTCCACCACACTGCCGGAAAAAGAATTTCAACTGATACAGGATGTTCTACTGGGAATGGCGAATGATCCGAAAGGAAAAGCCATTCTGAATTCAGCCGGCGTTAAACGTTTTCAAAAGGTCACTGATGATTTTTATGATGATATTCGCGCTATGCGCGATCTGGCGAAAAAAACGGGTTTCAGCCAGATTAGATAATCACTAATGGCCGACTCCTCTCACTATAATCGACGATCCCTGCTGTTAAGGTTGATCACAGGCCTTTCCCTGTTTCTACTGCTATTTGTCTTCGGCAAAATCCTCATTGGTTCCGCGATTGAAAAAAAGGAATTCGACAGTCTTATCCAGAATCTCGCCGGGCGTCAGGGAATGTTGACCCAGAAATACAATCAGGAAGTTAATATGGCGCTGATAGGTCTGGCGACGTCAGACTGGCGCAGACTACTCGAATACAAAGCCAAAAGTGAACAAACCGCCAAACTATTTCAAAAAACCCAGCTTGCTCTTATGAATGCCGGCCTTGTCAGTATAGGTGGGAAAGAAATAGCAATTCCGGCACAAACAAATCCCATAATTCAGCAACAACTGGAAAAAGCCTTGAAGGCCTGGCGGCACCTGAAATATGAAGTGCTGCAGGCCCTGCGCGCCGACAAGACCGATCTCAATGGCAACAAACACCTGAGACATATACAGAATGAGAGTGAGGAAACCCTTAAACAAACCGATCAAGTTGCGCTCCTGATTCAGCAAGATAGCGACCATCGGCTATACAAGGTCAATCGCGATTTGGGAATGCTACTCTTCGCCGGCGTGGTAACGTTTTTTATCGTCCTCATATTCGTCGATCGCAGAGTCATCCTGCCACTTGGAAAAGTCACCCGGGACGCGCAGAGGCTGGCCGATGAAGCTCAGGCCGCCAACCGCGCCAAGAGCGAATTTCTCGCGAATATGAGTCACGAGATCCGCACCCCGATGAACGGCGTCATTGGCATGACCAGCCTGCTGCTCGATAGTGAGCTAAACCGGGAACAGCATGAGTATGCTCTTACTATTAAACACAGCGCTGAATCTCTGCTCTCCATCATCAACGATATCCTCGATTTCTCCAAGATCGAAGCGGGCAAACTTAATCTGGAACTGCTCGACTTTGATCTGGGCGCATTAATGGGAGATTTCGCCAGCAGCCTTGCCTTTCGCGCCGAAGAGAAAGGACTGGAACTGATCTGCCCCGCCAACCCAATCGTGCATCAATGGTTTAAAGGCGATCCGGGTCGCATTCGCCAGATACTGACGAATCTGGTGGGCAACGCCATCAAGTTTACCGAACAGGGTGAGATTGCGGTACGCTATGTAGTGGAAAAAGCGCACAATAAACAAAGTCGGCTCTATTTTACCGTGACAGATACCGGCATTGGTTTAAGCGCCGAACAACAGAAAACACTGTTCGAGCGCTTCACCCAGGCTGACAGCTCCACTACGCGAAAATATGGCGGTACAGGTCTGGGACTCTCTATAACCAAAGAACTGGTGGAATTGATGGGAGGCGAAATCGGGGTCAGAAGCAAACCCGGCAAAGGCTCCACCTTCTGGTTTAGTCTTCACCTCGCTAATGCCGAAACACAGGCGCCACTGAATCACAGCGCCGATCTGCAGTGTGAAAAAATTCTGGCAGTGGATGATAACGCCACTAATCGTCGACTGCTCGATGAAATTCTCAACATCTGGCAGGTCGAACATACTTTGGCGGCAAATGGCGAAGAAGCATTGCAGGCTATGCGCAAGGCCGCCGCACAGGACGCGCCCTATAGCATCGCCCTGCTCGATATGCAGATGCCGGGCATGGATGGCGCGCAACTGGGCGCAGCTATCCATGCAGATAAAAAACTAGCTGCGACGCGCCTGGTGTTGCTTACCTCTCAGGGGCGACGCGGCGACGCTCAGAAAATTCAGGCCGCCGGTTTTACCGGCTATCTCAACAAACCCATCAACCAGTCCGAACTCTATAACGCCCTGTTGCAGGTGGCGGACATTAATGATGCTGACAAGCGCCTGATCACCCGCTACACCGCCCATGAAGCACAACAGTTCCAGGCGAGGGTGCTGGTGGTGGAAGACAACGTCACCAACCAGCTGGTGGCGCAGGGCATGCTGGAGAAATTCGGCATTCATGTTGATCTGGCGGCCGACGGTCAGGAAGCAATCCACGCCCTCGAACAATTCCCTTATGATCTGGTATTCATGGATTGCCAGATGCCGGTGCTGGATGGCTATGCCGCTACGCAACAAATCCGCAACCCGCAATCCAAAGTCAGGAATCACGAAATTCCGGTAATCGCCATGACCGCTAACGCCATGCAGGGTGACCGTGATCGATGCATCACAGCAGGCATGAACGACTATGTCAGCAAACCTATAAACCCGGGAAAGCTGCGCCAAATACTCAAGCAATGGCTGCCTGAGCACTGTCAACCTCACCGGACTCAGGAAACAAATGAGGGGGAACATCCCCACCAATCCAGCTCTCAGGCGACGCCTGTCTTTGATCTTGCCAGTATGAAAACTCAACTAATGGATGATGAAGAACTAATTCATACTGTCGCCGAAACTTTTCTAACAGATATGCCAAAACAGATCGAACAACTGAAATCAGCCATCGCCGCTAACGATATGCAACAGGCCACCGCTCAGGCTCACAGAATCAAGGGCGCATCCGCCAACGTCTGCGCCGTCGAGATGAATTCGCTGGCCCTCGCTATGGAACAGGCGAATGATATGAAAAGCCTTTGTCAGAAAGCGCCTGAACTGGAACAGAGCTTTGCTCAACTCAAAACGGCAATGGAAAAGGCTCTCTTTTAAAACGACTGATTATCACACAGAAGAAGAGCATGCCGTCCCCGGCGATTGCAGCCGCCAGGGAAAGCCCCGCCACATAATGCTGAAACAATACAAGAGATTATATTAGGAAACCCTGTTTGCATACCATCACCGTCCCGTGAATAATAAAAACATAATAATGATAAGGGGAAAAGGGGGCGTCGCCTATGCTGCGACTCAATTTGCACGCCGGCTGGAAAATAGTTTTCTTTCTGTTTATATCCTGTTTTGCCCCTCAGGGTATCGCGAATGAATCACAGGCTGATGATGCCGGTGCGGCGCCATCCGAGTCGACTGAAAAGCAACACAAAGTAAGAACCATTGTCATCACCCCCGAAGGTCGACCGGTTGATCCACAACAAACTCCCAAGACGGTTAACTATTTTTCCGAACAGGAGCTGGATCGCTCCGGCATCGCAAACACAATCGATCTTCAATATAAAACGCCCGGCTTTGTTTTTAAAACCAACGCCCTGCTGGGTCAGCCCTATTTGCGTGGCGTAGGCAGTGATATTATTTCAGCCGGCGCCGAGGCCAGCGTTGCAAGTTTTATCGATGGCGTCTATCTTCCCCGGGCTTTTGACTCCATCATCGACTTTTATGATCTGCAACGCGTGGAAGTCATCAAGGGTCCGCAAGGGGTACATCTGGGACGCAACGTAGTGGGCGGCGCCGTCAGCATTCATACGCGCGATCCCGAGCCGTATCAATCCGCCTATGCCGATCTTCTCTATGGCAGTTACAACAAGCGTCAACTGCACGCAGCAGTCAATCTGCCAATCACGGATTCAAGCCTGGCCTTTCGCCTTGCCGGAACCACCACCCGGCGCGAAGGCTATTCAGAAAACATTTATTTGCGCGAAGATGCCGATGACGAAAATTATTACGCCATGCGCGCAAAGCTGCTGTATACGCCTTCGCCCAATCTGCGCCTGCTGTTAAGCGCTTCACACAGTCGCGAAGACAGTTCACGCGCCATTGCGCCTCAGCCTGATCCGGACAACGGCGTCAATGGCGGCATCCTGCTTGGCGGCGTTGTCCCCGATAATCCCCGCGAACTTAGCGCCAATGTCAGTCCCAATCTGAATGTGCAAAGTAATCGCTACAGCGCCCGGTTGAACTGGAAACACGACCACATGGAATTCATTTCAACGACGGCCTGGCTGCAAACACAGGGGGCGCTGGCGATGGATCTCGATGGCGTCAATACGGACTATTCCGCTAACTACCCGGAAGCGGACTCCAATGCCTTCATACAGGAATTCCGCCTGCAATCCCCTGCGCAAAAAAAACTGTCGTGGGTAAGCGGTCTGTTTTTATTTAATGAAAAGGCCCGGCAAATGCTGGATGTGCGTTTGCCCGCAAGCGGCGTAAGAAGCATGCCCGAGGGTAAGGTTGATACGCTTTCCTACGCCGCCTTCGGACAGCTCGCCTGGCGCTTTCGTCCCCATTGGCAAAGCAAGGCCGGAATACGCTACAGTCATGATCGACGCAAACTGGATCTGGTGAAAACGGTTTCAAAATCGACCGGCGTGACAATAAGCACCCAGAATGAAGAACAAAGCTGGCAGGCCGTCACGCCGGAGTTCACGCTGGAATATTTACCCGATGCAGACAAACTTTATTATGCAAGCGCGGCCCGGGGTTACAAGGCGGGCGGATTCAATACCTCAAGCATACAGCCCGCCTTTGATCCGGAATATCTCTGGGCCTACGAAACCGGGATCAAATCGACCCTGCCGGAACAGCATATCCAACTCAACGCGGCGCTGTTCTATTACGACTATCGTGACATGCAACTGCGCACCCCACCCCGCGATGCGCCCGTCGGAACCTATCCCATTGTCATTAACGCCGCCAGATCCATAATAAAAGGCATCGATCTGGGCGCCCGTTTTCAACCTAAATGGAATCTCGGATTTTCTCTGGCGGCAACCCTGCTCGATGCAAAATTTGATGATTTTGTTTCGGTTGATCCCAATAATCCAAATGATAACCCCGATCGCGCCGGAAAGCCGCTACCACAGGCGCCCGACATCTCAGTCAATCTGGCAACCGATTATAGCTGGCTATTAAAAGACGGAAAGCTTACGCTTAATGCGGAATACCGTTATCAATCTTCTGTTTATTTTAATATTTATGCCGACCCGCAGGTTAAACAGAATGGCTACGGACTTTTAAATATGAGTCTTGATTTTGAAAGCCGCAACACTCGCTGGTACGCCAACCTGTATGGCCGGAACCTGACAGACGAACTTTATGCGCAGACAATTAACCGCAGCGATCCGCTCTATGGAATCAAACGCTACTGGGGCGCGCCGAGAACTATCGGTCTGAGGTTCGGTTACCGTCTGTAATCGTTTGCAAACCAGCCCGCCGGTTTTCCATTAGTACAAACGCACCGGCAAACAAATACATCATCAGCGAATACATGGCCGCCGGCGCCGCCATTGCGGTCGACTCCAGAATGCCGGCTGCGATCACAATCGCCAGACCACCACTTTGCATAACATTTTCCAGCGTGATCGCGCTGCGTTGCGCATCGGGTAAGTTAAATAAAGTTGAAAAGCCGTAACCACAACACATGATCAGCGCAGCAAGTATGGCGACAGCAGGCCCGGTGGCAAATAACATATCTATCAGCGAATGGCGTTGCTGCACGACAAGCCATGCAATCAACACCATCAGACAGGCCACCGCAATCTTTTTTACATTCCTGTTTGCTCTTTCTGCAAAGGCGGGAAAACGATGCCGGATTGCCATACCGATCATAGTTGGCAGTAATATCATCAGCAGCAGGCGTTCAAAGGTATCGAAAAATGAAAGCCGCATATCCGTGCCGGCATCGAGAAAAAAGATCATGGCCAGATTTACATAGACCGGGATGGTGATAACTGCAAACATTTTGTTAAACGCCGTCAGTGAAATCGACAGCGCCGTATCGCCTCTGGCAAGGTAGGTGAAAAGATTAGAGGTGCTTGCAGAAGGACAGGACGCCAGCAGCACCAGCCCCACTTTCAATTCGCCCGGCATCGGCAAAACCCGGGCAATCACAAACGCCAGCAGAGGAAGCAACAGAAACTGGTTCATAAAAGCAATGCCGGCGGCCCGGCGGGCGAAGCGAAGTCGTGAAAAACTATGCACGCTCAAACTCATGCCGATGCCCAGCATCAATGCGGCCGTGATTATCGGCAAAACTATCTGCAGTGAAAATCCGGCATGCATAGAGTCGATTCCTTAAATCAGCTCAGACGGGATGACGTCCATACCTATGCTAAAAGTCATAGCTAATATCCGACCCCGCCTTTTGTTTTATTGACCTGAAATGTCTGAACGCCTATAGTCAAAAAAATAAATTATAAAAAATGATGATACTCGGCATTCTGAATAGCTGTTCCAGATATTCACGCACACTGAATACAGGCTGACGCCTGTCAATATGGCGCCATCCATACTGCCATTTGCAACACCTTTTTAGTTTAGCCAATCAGTTACGCCATGTATGCATATTCAAGATAATAGCATCGTTTGCTTTGGACATTGCTGAGACCGGGCATGGAAAAAACCCATCAACTTATCGACAGTATTTATGCGGCCGCGCTCAGGCCATCTGAATGGCCCTGCGTATTGCAATCTCTACAGCGTGTGTTTAACGCCAATGCGGCGGGCATCTATTTACTTGATACCGAAAAACGTAAACTGACCCCCTTTGAATTACAGGGGATAGATGAGAGTTATGTCAACTCATACATCCGCCATTACATGAGCGACAACCCCTGGCTCAGTGCGCCAGAATTTCAGGTTCCCGGTAAAATTCGCACCGACCAGTCGCTTGACAAATATTACAACTCGCCCGGTTTCTACCGTAAAACCGATTATTTTAATGAGTGGCTGGAACCTCAGGATTTTTATTACTCTCTGGGCGTCAACCTTTGCGCCCATCAGTCGGCCAACACCAAATTCTACATGTACCGCTCCAAACTGAGCCGCCCCTTCAGTAAACGGGAGATCACTCAATTTAAATTTATAGCCGGACACATGACCCGTTCGATAGAAATGACCCGGCGTCTGGCATTCAGCGAGTCACAACTCAATAATGCATTCTATCTTGTCGACCAGCTGAACTTCGGCGTCATATTTTTTGATGAACATGCCACGATTATACAAGCCAATCAGTTTGCACAAACGCTGATGCGCGAAGCCGATGGCCTGTCTATCAAGAATCGAAACCTTGTCACCAGCCACACGGCGGAGGGAAAAAAACTTTCCGGCATTATTCAATCCGCCCTGAATATACACCGGGGTCAATCAGAACCCGCGCCCTGTACTGTCAATATTGACAGGCCGTCCGGTAAGCCGCCTTTTTATGTCACGGCGATTCCCCTGCCACAACAGAGCGATCCCTTCATCCCATCTCCCGCCGCCTTTATTGTTTTCATCTGTGATCCAGAACTTGAATCCGTCATTCCCACCCGCTACCTTCAACGCCGTTACGGCCTCACTCCAAGCGAGGCAAAACTGGCGCAGCGCCTGTGTCACGGAGACAGCTTAAGAGAAGTCGCTGAACAAATTGGTCTGACCTATGAAACGGCGCGCTGGTATTTGAAAATCATCTTCCAGAAAACCGGGGTTCGCCGGCAGGCCGAATTGCTGCGTCTATTACTTTCGGATCAGGTGTTTGTCGCCCCACTACTGCCTGCTCAAAAATAAAATTATATATATTAATATCTTACACCCATCTTTTTTATCTGTTATCAAAAAATCAGACTCCCTCCCTTTCTTGTGAATCCCCCCTCATTTGGGAGGTGTCAGTTCATTCCTGCTTCGCAATACTAAGTTCATAAAGTGGTAAAACGTACTGTAAAAGATAATAACGGATGAAGGGGAAAATCATCATGAATAAATCACTTCTGTTAAGTGCAGCGTGTAGCGCCTGTTTGACTATTGTTTCTTTTAGCGCCAATGCCGCCCTGGTGAAATCAGTTGTTACGGTCACAGGTCAGAACTCCAGTAGCCAATTCGATTTTCAACCTGCTGCTTACGTGTTTGACACCAGCCTAAATGCGGTTAACACCTCCTTTGATATCACCGGCCTTATGAATAATGGCGCACAAGGCACCATGACTTACGCCGTCGATGCTACGGCCCAGTCCGACTATGGAAGCCTGCACGCGACCTATAACACAACCATCACCAACGCGTTCTACAACAGCGCTAATGAACCCTACGACCTGTCCACCGGTTCCGGTCTTCCTACTTGGCTCAGCGGGCAATCTAATGCGTCATTCGAGGATGAAATCGTCGTTACCGGTGGCGCGGGGCTGTCAGAAATCCGGCTCCTCATCAACATGGAGGGATCTCTGGAGCAATCAAGTTCATCCTATCCCTATAATGTAGGATATGCCGCTCTATGGCAGGAGAGTCCCGGCGGATATTCCAGCATCATTTCCGGATCCAGGGTAAACACAAATCCTGGTGGCGCATACGCTCAGACAATCCTATCCAATCCCTTTCTTCTCACCGAAGGAAGCACTAGCATCAATCTTCTTCTGCAGGCTTACAATAGCTGGGGGCTGGAGTACCTTAACCAGGGCGAGAATGTTACCTCAAGCATAGATTTTTCAAATACAGCTAAAATTATTGGAATCGAAGGTTTCGACAGTGCAGGCAATAGTGTTGTGATTACCTCCGCCACCGGACAATCAGGAACCAATTACCTCTTATCCGCTGTTCCCGTTCCCGCTGCGGTTTGGCTGTTCGGTTCAGGACTTATCGGACTTATCAGTATTGCACGCAGAAAAAACCGCATAAGTAATATTTAATGCAGGTATGGCTCTCCCCTTCAGTGAAATGCCCGGCAAGGTGCACAGGTGAGTAATAATTAAATATCACATAAGGAGAAATACAAAATGAAGTTAAAAAGATCAAGTATATTTATTATTGCAGGGTTAGTATTTTCTACTTTTCTACCGGCTTATGCTGCTGTAATTAAAGTGGATTTTAACAGTCCGGGTGATAATCTGATAACCAGAGATACAAGCCTGGGTTTGGATTTTTTGAGTTTTAGCACTACATCAGGCATGACGAGAGAAGAAATACAAGCAGAACTAAGTCCTGGTGGCGCCTTTGAAGGGTTTGGTGTTGCCTCTTCAGAGAGTGCCGATCAACTTTTTCGTAATATCACCAACAATTCATTCACCGGGTTTCATGACTGGACTTCAACCCAACGCAACACTGATCCAGACGCTTATGCGATACTCGAAGCAGATTTGATTAACATTGGCGCTTTTCTTGGGTTCACTGGACCAACAACCCCTGAACGCTTTGGAATACGAGCAATAACCTTTGATTCAACTGGCTCTTTTGAGAGAACAAATGACTACGTTACTCTCATATATGAAAAAGATACTATATTTGGGGGTAACGTAGATCGCATAGCCAAGTCATTTGTTTACAGCGGTACTGATCTTCCTGATCCAACTACTATTAGCGGTGTGCTTTTATCTCGTGTAAGCCCGGTTCCAGTCCCGGCAACGATTTGGTTGTTTGGCAGCGGCCTGATTGGTTTATCAGGAATAGTCATAAAAAAAAGACGCGCGACAAAAAATTGCGGCTAGGGGCGGTAGTTATTTTTACAAACTGACGGCTAATCAGAGACGCCTTTAGATCGGGTAGAAATTGCGGTTTTGTCCGCCGCCAGCTTGCTGAGAATACTTGCGGGAATGGGATGACGCTTTCCCTGCAATGACCAGTGACGCATTTTCGCCATTTGTTGCAAATGAGCAATTCGTTTGGTTGTCTGCGGGTGTGAGCGAAGCAGTGATGGCATTGACCCACCCTGCTCCTGTTTTAGCTTCTGAAAAACTCTGAATAATTCCAGCGAACCCGCAACATGCTGATACTGCCGCCACAGGGCTTTCAGGCCTTCTTCATCGGCTTTTTCTTCCTGCTCACGACTAAAACTAAGTATCGTCATCATGCCGGTATTACTCATTAAACTACTGAGCGAATCGGAAGACTGCCCCAGCACCATGTTAAACAAAGCGCCAAGCACGATTCCCTTGCCCATCGCACGCAAGGGATGACGCAATTTGACATGCGCCACCTCATGGCCAATCAACATCACCAGCGCATTCTCACTGGGCAGTTTTTCCATCAATCCGCGAAACACCATGACATGACCGCCGAAGGTAGCGAAGGCGTTAACGGTGTCATCATTGATATAATGAATACGGATTTTCATTTCCGCCGGCAGTTCCATCGCCACCGCGACCTTATCGGCCAGCCCCTGCAAATAAGCATCGACCTCATCCCGTTCGCCCATTTCCGGCTCATATTTTTTTACCAGTTGTTGTTCATATTCAAACGGGATATAGCTTACCAGCCAGTCCACTGACAGGCTGACAAGCAGTGTCAGAAGCAACACACCGGCAATCGCTGCTGCGCTTAACAGGGCAAACTCTTTTAAGGGATGAGTTTCAGTGACATTGATCCCTTCGGGAATTTTGGGATTGCGGTAGTCCATTGATTTTTTCGCGGTGATTCTTCACGGTGTCGTTATGTGTATGGCCGTTGGGGCGACTGTAGGTGCGGCTTCAGCCGTACGAGTTCGGAGCATCCCCAGCCGCTCACTCGCACCCGTTCGATTGAAATCGAACCTACAGAGGGTACGGCTAAAGCCGAACCTGCAAAACGGGCGCCAGCGCCGTGCCATAGGCCAGCACTTCGATAGAACCGACGCCACCCCGCGCATTTTTTGATATCGATGAAGTTTCCAGTTTGATATTGAAAACTTTATTCGCGCCGACTTTGCTGGCTTCTTTTTTCATTCGCAACAGGGCTTCACGCCGCGCCCGATCCAGCAGACTTTCATAAGCGACGACACGTCCTCCCACCAGCGTGCGCAAACCGGCAAGAAAACGTTTAAAGTAATCAACGGAAATCACCACGCTGCCGCTGACCAGAATCGAGGCTTCCAGTTGCTCACCGATGGGTGGGATCTTGCTGGCCACCGCGACGACATTTCGATACTGCTGTTCACGACGAAGGATGGATTTGTAATGGCGGGCTTCCGCGATACGCCCGAAAATGTAACCCACCGCGAGCAGGATGATCAGGACTATCAGATCATACATGCGCTTATTCCAGCACCACGGCAGTGCCATAGGCAAACAGTTCCGCCGCCCCCTGAGTGACCGACGAGGTTGAAAAGCGCACATTAATAACCGCATTGGCGCCAACCGCCTGCGCCTGTTCCTTCATCCGGCGCACGGCTTCCTCCCGCGCATCCTGTAACAACTCGGTATAACCTTTGAGTTCACCACCAAAAATATTTTTTAAACTGGCCATAATATCGCGGCCAACGTGCTTGGTGCGTACGGTGCTGCCCTGCACCAGTCCCATGTGCGCCTTGATGCGCTTGCCGGGAATGATTTCCATGTTGCTGATAATCATAATGCCTGACCTGTTTCTATTGATAACTGTATGTGCGGCTTCTACCCTGCGGGCACAGACAGAATGACCAAATGCAAAATATACACGATTTCACCACTTGAGGTACGGTTGAAACCGTACCTACAGGCTTGATTCCGCTGCAGAACGCACGATGCTGCCACTCAGCACGTCGCGGATTTCGGTCGGCGCAGGATCCCCCCCCGTCTCCCCCTCAAGAATATAGTCGAGGTCGTCGCCGAATAATTCCCGCACCTGTTGCACCGAGCGCGCAGGCGGCTGATGCGCGAGGTTGGCGCTGGTTGAAATCAGCGCGCCACCGAATTGCTCACAGAGTTTTGCGGCAATCGGGTGGGCGCTAACCCGAACCGCCAGCGTCTCGTGTTGACCGCGCAGCCAGCGACTGAGGTTCGATCTGGCCGGCCATAACCAGGTTACCGGCCCCGGCCAGCTTGCATACACCGCCTGTTGCAAACGTTCATCGATATCGATGAGATAGGGGGACAGTTGCGCAAAATCCGAGGCGATCAGAATCAGCCCCTTGTCCCGCTGGCGCTGTTTCAGCGCGAGCAGGCGTTTGATGCTTTCCGTGTTCGCCGGATCACAGCCCAGACCGTAAACCGACTCGGTCGGATAGGCGATCACGCCGCCATTGCGCAATGCCTGCACCGCCTCGCTGATGGCTTTATCGCTCATTCACGATACTGTTGAAAAAGCGTGAAACAATCGAATCAATTCAGGCTGGCCTGCAATTCCGCATCTTTCGCGCGCACGGCTTCCGCATTGTCAGCGCGTTCCTGTTTCACCCGCGCTGCGATCGCCGCATCCCCCAGCGATAAAATCTGCGCGGCAAGATAGGCCGCGTTTTTCGCCCCCGCCTTGCCAATCGCTACCGTTGCGACAGGAATGCCGCCGGGCATTTGCACTGTCGATAACAGCGCATCCATGCCTTTCAGCGGACCGCCATCCATCGGAATGCCGATCACGGGTTTTAAAGTATGCGCGGCGACTGCGCCGGCAAGATGCGCGGCCAGTCCGGCGGCGGCGATAAAAACCTGACAACCGCGCGCCTCGGCATCTTCAATATACATAACCGTATCTTCCGGCGTGCGATGCGCTGAGGTGATTTTAATTTCACAGGGAATATCCAGTTTATTCAGCACCTCGATACCGGCCTGAACCACAGGCAGATCCGAATCGGAGCCCATTAAAATTGCAACAAAATTTCTGGTTTCTGACATAGCTCTATATCTACTGGTTAAAGTTAATGAATTATGGTCGATTAAAAAATTTCCTACTCATCCTCTGTTTCCACCTTCTCGCTGAAACCGCATTCTTTCTGCGGGCAGACTTTTTCCGTACCGCGGCGCTTGGTGGTCTTCAGGGTCAGCATCGGCCAGCCGCAATCGGGGCAGGCTTCGTTCAGGGGTTCATTCCAGACCGCATACTTACAATCGGGATAGCGTCCGCAGGAATAAAATATTTTGCCATTGCGGGACTTGCGTTTAAACATATTGCCCTGCTTGCACTCGGGGCACTCCACCCCCATGTCCTGCGGTTTTTCCAGCGGCTCGATATGTTTGCAATCGGGATAGCTGCTGCAACCGATAAATTTGCCATAGCGGCCGTGACGAATGATCAAATCCGAACCGCAGTCCGGGCACTTGCGATCTTCGATCACTTCCGGCTCACTGTTCGCGTCTTCATTCAGGTTGCGCGTGTAATCACAATCCGGATAGGCGTCGCAACCGATGAAACGTCCACGCCGACCGAGTCGAATCGATAACGGCCCGCCACATTTGGGACACTTCTCATCAATCGCTTCGTGGGTCACATCTTTGCGATCGACATTCTTGTCCTTGTCATCCACCAGCGCCTTGAAGGGCTTCCAGAATTTTTTCATCAGCGGCACCCACTTCTTCTCGCCGCGTGAAATCGCATCCAGATCATCTTCGAGATGCGCGGTAAAATCATAATCCACGTACTGAGTGAAATGCTCAGTCAGAAATTTGTTAACGATGCGCCCCACGTCCGTTGGAATGAAACGCTTCTTGTCCATGTCCACATATTCACGCGACTGCAGCGTGGAGATGATCGAGGCATAGGTGGACGGCCGGCCAATGCCATATTCTTCCAGCGCCTTGACCAGACTGGCTTCCGAGAAACGCGGCGGCGGCTCGGTAAAATGCTGTTCGGGCAGAATCTTCACCAGCGTCACTTCATCGCCTTCTTCCATCGGCGGCAGCAGGCGATCCTTGTCATCCGCCGGGGTTTTGCTGTCATCCACGCTTTCCAGATAGACCGCCATAAAGCCCGGCTCCACCAGCACCGAGCCATTGGCGCGGAACAAATGCTGCGCGCCTTCACCGGCGGCCAGATCAACCGCGACGGTATCCATAGTCGCATGTATCATCTGGCAGGCAATGGTGCGTTTCCAGATCAATTCATAAAGACGAAACTGATCCTTGCTTAAATGCGCCTTGATTGCCGTCGGTTCATGATTGACCGAGGTCGGACGAATGGCTTCGTGCGCTTCCTGCGCATTCTTGGCCTTGGTTTTGTAAACCCGAACCTCGCCCGGCAGATTTTTTTTGCCGAAACGTTTTTCGATGTAATCACGAATTTCAGTCAGCGCTTCCTCCGCCAGATTAACCGAGTCGGTGCGCATATAGGTGATCAGACCCACGGTCTCACCACCCAGGTCGACGCCTTCATAAAGCTGCTGCGCAATGCTCATGGTTTTCTTCGCGCTAAAGCCCAGCTTGCGCGCCGCTTCCTGTTGCAGGGTCGAGGTGGTAAACGGCGCAGCGGGATTGCGCTTGCGTTTTTTCTTCTCGACCTTGTTAACCCACAACTTGCCATTGGCGGCCTGCGCCAGCGTCTGTTCCGCCTTGCCGGCTTTGGCTTCGGTATTGATAGAAAACTGGCTGAGTTTTTTGCCGTTCAGATGGGTCAGTTTGGCGCTGACCTCCTGTTTTTTCTTTTTAACGCCGACTTCGACTTCGGCCTCAATGGTCCAGTATTCTTTCGGTTTGAATTTTTCAATTTCCTGTTCGCGTTCAACGATCAAACGCAGAGCCGGACTCTGCACCCGACCGGCCGAGAGTCCGCGACGAATTTTTTTCCAGAGCAGGGGCGACAGATTAAAACCCACCAGATAGTCCAGCGCCCGGCGCGCCAGTTGCGCATTGATCAGATCCTGCGATAACTCGCGGGGATGCGCCACCGCATCATTCACCGCGCGTTTGGTGATCTCGTTGAACGCCACCCGCCCCACATGCTTGCCTTCCAGCAGTCCCTGCTCCCTGAGTATTTCGTACAGGTGCCAGGAGATGGCTTCACCCTCTCTATCCGGGTCAGTCGCGAGGTAGAGGTTGTCGGCTTTTTTCAACGCCCTGACGATGGCGTCCACATGCTTCTGATTGCGCTCGATGATCTGATATTTCATGGCGAAATTATCCGCCGGATCCACCGCGCCTTCCTTGGGCAGGAGATCGCGCACATGGCCGTAAGAGGCAAGCACATCAAAGCCCTTGCCCAGATATTTTTTAATCGTCTTGGCCTTTGCCGGCGACTCTACGATGACGAGACTTTTTTCCATTTTTTTCCGCTGCTGATAAAAAGCAAATGCCCGCAAAAGCGGGCATGGTTAATTTAAATATGTCTGTTTTTCAGTGAACAATGCCGGGGGCTTCCTCGAACACCAGATCTTCCATCCAGGCAAAGGCCGCTTCACGACCGGGCTGATTAAACAGCACCATCAGGGTCACCCATTTCAGCTGCTCGATGTCGATATCATCTTCATCCAGCGCCATGACCCGATCGATCACCATTTCCCGCGTGTTGTGATCCAGCACGCCGGTCTGTTCCAGAAACATCAGGAAACCCCGCGCATCCAGATCCATCTTTTCCGTTTCTTCGCCGGTATAAATACGTAATGAAGTGGTATTGATCAGCGACAGCTTTTCCGGGAAATCCTGTAACTCAACCAGGCCTTCCAGCCATTCAAACGCCTTGCTGATCTCGATAGACTGAAATCCCGCTTCCTGCAATTCCACCCGCAGGGATTCCTCGTCGGTATCAAACCCAATATCGTCGCTCATGTAATTCTCAAACAGGTACATCAATACGTCGAGCACGTTTTCTTTCATGTTTTTTTCCTCACCGGGTCAGGCAATAACGTCCGCCTGACATTGTTGCAATGTAACCTTGCAATTCCAATACCAAGAGCATGGAGCAAACCGCGTCCACAGTCAATCCACTTCTTTCCACGACCTTATCCACCGAGGTGGGCTCATAACCTACATTTTTCAGGACTTTACGGTAATCTTCATCCAGCTCAAAGTCTGAGACAGCAACTTGCCCGGATGATTCAGACGGCAATTCGGCGACAAAATCCGGAAACTCTTCAAGCACATCCTGCGCCGTCTCCACCAGCTTGGCTCCCTGACGAATCAAGGCGTTACAGCCCTTCGCCAGCGAATTATGAATCGAGCCCGGCACCGCGAACACCTCCCGCCCCTGCTCCAGCGCCAGTCTCGCGGTAACCAGCGAACCGCTGCGCAAGGCGGCTTCCACCACCAGCACCCCCCGGGAGAGTCCGCTGATAATGCGGTTGCGGCGCGGGAAATTACCCGGCCGGGGAGGACTGCCCAGCGGAAATTCGGACACTAACACACCGGTTTCGGCAATCTCGTGCGCCAGATCATGATGCTGCGCGGGGTAGACGCGATCCAGCCCGGTGCCGGTCACGGCGATGCTCATGCCGCCCACCGAAATTGCGCCCCGGTGCGCGGCGGCGTCAATCCCCTGCGCCAGTCCGCTGGTCACCACCAGCCCCAATGCGGCCAGATGAGCGCCAAACTCATGCGCGGTTTCCCGTCCCATCGGGGTGGGCGTGCGACTGCCCACCATGGCAAGTTGCTGAAACCCCATGACCTCGGGATGACCAAAAAGATAAAGCACCGGGGGAGGATCCGGGATCTGACGCAATAATGGCGGATAAGCCGCATCGCTCAGTACACAAACATGGGCCTGATCCTGCTCCAGCCAGCGTAAATCAGTCTCGACGCTCGCCCAGTCCGGCGCAGACAGACTTTCGATCTGCCGGCTGTTCAGGCCGCAGACGGCAAGATCAGAGGCGGAAGCATCGAAGATTTCCAGTGGGGAGGCATAGTGTTCCAGCAGGCGCTGGATGCTGATCGGACCCAGATGGGGCGCGCGGTTAAGCGCCAGCCAGGCGGAGAGAAGATCTGCAGTTTCATTCATGAGCCGACTCCATCATTTCCCTGATAGTGTACTGAATAAAGCGGCGTGCGTGTGGTGGGGTTTAAAAATAATCCCCACCGATTCTGCTCTTCGCCCGGGGGCGAATGGGTACGGCTTCAGCCGTACCGCAAATCGTTTTGCTTAGGGGTTGGTCACCCGATCACGAATATGCAGCGGTCGTTGTGCTTCCATCACCAGCGCATAGCTCATTTTTTCATACACCCGGAAAATCATGAGGATACCGGCGCGTTCATCGGGGAGATCCACCTTGTTCCAGCTCCAGGTTTTATTGGGATCCCGCACCCGTTCGCCACGCTGGTAAATCGCCAGTACATGGCCGGGTTCGATGCCTTCTCGCTCACCGACGTTAAGAACCACGATATTGTACTGGCCAATCTGTGCAACCCCCTGAAATACCGACATAATTTCACCACTGACTTCTTCAACCGGGGGACGGGGGATAAAGTTGAAGTCCAGCTTCTGCTCTTCCTTGGGCAAGAGCACATCGCTGTTGAAAATTTCCTGATGGGCGCGAGTCACATCCAGCGTCGCCGGCTGCTCTTTATTTTTGCCAAATTGCACCAGCCGCGCATCCGCAACCCGCGCAACCTCATAACCAAGCAATTCACCGCTATTCGGATCGCGATATTCACCCACCGGGCGCACTACATCGTACACGCCAACACTCTGATCGGTAACGCCCAGCGCGTAAACCCTGTCACCGGTTCCGGTGACCAGATGCTGCTCATAACTGGAAACAATATAAGGCGCGCGTTTCAGTTCCTGTTCCGAGACCACCCGCGCCCCGCCAAGGAAAGGCGCAATCGCCGAACGGGGAATAGTATTGATCGATTTATCCAGCGTCTCGTAACGCACTTCCGGTGACAGTTTGACCGTTTTCACCCTTGAAGGGGGGGCATAACCACCGGCGCCGTCCAGCGTAATATAAGGCTTACCGTTTTCATCGAAGTACAGAACAATGACATCGCCCGGATAAATCAGATGCGGATTACGAATATTGGGATTGATATGCCAGACTTCCGGCCATAACCAGGGATCTTTGAGGAAGCGTTTGGAAATATCCCACAGGGTATCGCCGCGCTTGACCACATAGCGTTCCGGATAATCGCGTTGAATAACAACCGGTTCGGGTTCCGGCGCCGGTTCACGCACCTGTACCTCGACCGTCGGCTCCGGTTCAGCCGCCACCGCCTGCGGCTTTTCCGGCGTCCGGGCGCAGGCCGCCAGACTCCCGGCCAGCAGCACACAAAGAAAACGTATTAAATTTTTAGCGAACACTTTATTATCTATCATAAGAATCCCTTAGCCGAAGCAAGGCCTGTATTTTGCAGCGAGAACCGAATCAGATGCCGCTATCATCAGTTCCTGTTATCCAGTAGTATCATAATGTTAGCAGCTTTTTCTATACTTGTTACTTAAATATATCAATA
>WFVC01000066.1 GCA_015491815.1 Gammaproteobacteria bacterium
GCTCAAGTTGCTGATGCATATCTGAAAAAATATCATCGATATTCTTTTCTTCCTTCAGACCATCGGTGATATCGGCATATTCATAGGATTCCTGCGCCTGTGTTTGCGCTGTTTCATTTGCCGGCGCAGGTTCCTCATCGACTTTAAACCAGTCATCGGTCAGATCATCTAAAATAGCCTCGGAGGAGCTGGGACTGAGTTCATCTTCCTGTTTGGCCGGCTCGGCATTCAGAGCGAAGGGATCATTTTCGTCAGCCGCTATCCCGGAAAAATCATCCTGCGCGGAAAAAGAGGGCAGATCAAAGTGATCCTCAAACGCCGGCGAGTCGGCGGGATGGTCTTCGCTTTCCTTGAGTTCGCGTTCACTGGCGCGTGACATGGCTGCTGCAAAGGCGGCAGGCTCGGATTTATTTGTTGCAGGCGAGCTATCGAGTGAATATTCATCCGTATTGTTGTCGGGCAGATTTTCAGTAAGATGCTCGCTGCCATTGAAAACCTTCTGACAGTGCCCGCAGCGCACCAGTCCTTTGGCGATCGTCAGTTGTTGTTCGGTGATGCGGAAGCAGGTTTCACACTTGGGACAGCAGGTAAACATAATTTGATTTTAACGGGTACTCGTCGGGCGTGGCCGACAGCCATGAAAGCAGGCAGTATAAGCAATTGCGCGAGACAATAAAAATACTCTTTGTTGCCGGTGCAAACCCGGTTGCAGGATGGCGCACCGGTCAATTATCAGGATGCCGGTGATGTGTTCCTGATCCCCTGCAGGCAAATCCATTCCTCTTCCTGCCGGTACAGGCTCATCTCGAACCAGCGGCCATAGGCGCGCATCAGCTCTTCCGCCTGCGACTCAATAATGCCGGAAAGCACGAGATGGCCGCCGGGTTGCACATGTTCGGCAAACCGGGGCGCGAGCGCATGCAGGGGGCTGGCGAGAATATTCGCCAGCAGTAGCGGCACGCCGGCGGGCGGGCATTGCTCGGGCAGATAAACCTGAATCTGCGCGGACACCCGGTTGAGTTCGGCGTTGTCCCGGGTGGCCAGCAGCGCCTGCGGATCATTGTCCACCGCCAGCGCCGAAGCCGCGCCCAGTCGGCAGGCGGCAATCGCCAGAATGCCGGAGCCGCAACCGTAATCGATCACGGTCTGATCAACAGGCGCATGGGCGTCCAGCCAGCGCAGGCACATGGCGGTGGTGGGATGGGTGCCGGTGCCAAACGCCAGTCCGGGATCGAGCAGAATATTCACCGCATCCGGATCGGGTGGCGTGAAGGTGCTGGGCACGATCCAGAGTTTTTCGCCAAAGCACATAGGCTGGTAATCGTCCATCCATGCGCGCACCCAGTCCTTGTCTTCCAGCGGGTTCAGGGTCCAGTCCGGCAAAGGCGTCTCGCCCAGCGCCTGCGCAATGTCAGCCAAAATTTGCTCGATATCAGCATCGGCTTCAAACAGACCACTGATCCGAACCTGTTTCCACAGCGGCGTCGCCCCGGGGGGCGGCTCAAACAGCGGTTGATCAGCGGCATCCTGCATGGTCACCGCGCTCGCACCCGCCGCTTCCATCAATTCGGAAAGACGTTCGACCTGCTCGGGATGGGTTTCAAATTTTAGTTGCAGCCAGGGCATCGTTAAATGCCGGAAGCAATGAGATCGATGGCATCAATAAATTCCGCCCGACAGTCTGAAATACTGGTTACTTCGGCGCCTAACAAAGTTCTATCGATTCCGGCAAGTTGTTGGGTGAGGGCGGCGTATTTAGCGCCATTAATTTCAACAATGGGACAAAGTTTTGTGATGACCTGTTCTTTCACTGCGGCGTATTTTCCAAGTGGGATAACGATGGTGGTGCGGATTTCATTCTACTCGGAAAAAGGGGACGAAAAAGGGGACGTAGCGATTATTTTTTGAGCTTATCGCTCATACCAGCGGTTATCGTCTTAGGTTCGATGTATCACATGCAGGTGAGCAAGAAATAATCGCTACGTCCCCTTTTTCCTTTTTTGCTTCAATCCTTCTGCCTTTCTTCCAGTTTCTTTTCCAGATAATGGATGTTGGTGCCGCCGGCCTGAAAGGCGGCATCGCGGAACAGTTCGGCGTGCAGGGGGATGTTGGTTTTGATGCCTTCGATCACGACTTCACTTAACGCGCCGCGCATGCGGGCGATGGCGACATCCCGGGTTTCACCGTGACAGATCAGTTTGCCGATCATGGAATCATAATAGGGCGGAACCTTGTAGCCATTATAGATATGACTGTCGACACGCACGCCGGGACCGCCGGGGGCGTGGTAGGCGCTGATAGTGCCGGGCGAGGGCATGAAGTTTTCCGGGTTCTCGGCATTGATGCGACATTCCACCGCATGCCCCTGTACCTTGATGTCTTCCTGCTTATAGGCCAGTTCCAGATCGGAGGCGATGCGCAGTTGTTCCTTGACGATATCAACGCCGGTGATCATTTCCGTGACCGGATGTTCGACCTGTACGCGGGTGTTCATTTCAATGAAATAAAATTCGCCGTCTTCATATAAAAATTCAAAGGTGCCCGCGCCCCGGTAACCGATGTCGCGACAGGCCTGGGCACAACGCTCGCCGATCTCGCTGCGCATTTCTTCGCTAATTCCCGGCGCCGGCGCTTCCTCGATGACTTTCTGGTGGCGGCGTTGCATGGAGCAGTCGCGTTCCGCTAGATGGATGGCATTGCCGTGTTCATCGGAAAGCACCTGTATTTCAATGTGGCGCGGGTTGCCGAGGAATTTTTCCATGTACACCACGTCATTGTTGAACGCGGCGCCGGCCTCGGCTTTGGTCAATGAAATCGCATTGAGCAGCGAGGCTTCGGCATGCACCACGCGCATGCCGCGTCCACCGCCGCCCCCGGCTGCCTTGATAATGATGGGATAACCGATCTCGCGGGCAAGTTTGATATTGCGTTCGTCGTTGTCATCAAGCGGGCCATCGGAACCGGGAACGGTGGGTACGCCGGCGGCTTTCATGGCTTTAATCGCGGCGACTTTATCGCCCATCATGCGAATGGTTTCCGGTTTGGGACCGATAAAAATAAATCCGCTTTCCATCACCCGTTCGGCAAAGTCGGCGTTCTCGGAGAGAAAACCGTAACCGGGATGAATGCCGACGGTGTCGGTGACTTCGGCCGCGCTGATAACGGCGGGCACGTTTAAATAACTGTCGAGTGAAGAAGCCGGACCGATACAGACGGACTCATCGGCCAGACGCACGTGTTTGAGATCGCGGTCGGCATCGGAATGGACGGCAACGGTTTTAATATCCAGCTCGCGGCAGGCGCGCAGTATGCGCAGGGCGATTTCTCCGCGATTGGCAATCAGAATTTTATCAAGCATGAAGTGTGATCTTGTTATGGTTCATTTATACAGGTGCAAATAAATCTACACCGTTCTGGACGCCCTCGATGGGGCGTCATGTTGCGCATTATTATTCGATAACGAATAACGGCTGGTCGTATTCCACCGGCTGACCGTTTTCAACCAGAATAGCCTTGATGGTGCCGGCCTTGTCGGCTTCGATCTGATTGAGCAGTTTCATCGCTTCGATGATACAGAGTGTATCGCCAACCTTGACCGATTGGCCGACTTCAACAAAGGCGGATGCGCCCGGTGACGGTGCGCGATAAAACGCGCCGACCATGGGTGATTTCACCACATGGCCTTCGATTACTTCACTATCACTGTCGGCGGCAGTCGGGGCAGGTTCAGCGGCAGCGGGCGCGGGTGTAACAGGCGCTGGCGCGGTAATGGGCGCGGCGACGGTGGCTGCCGGCGCATGCTGAGAATAACGACTGATGCGCACCGATTCTTCGCCTTCCTGAATTTCAATCTCGGCAATGCCGGACTCTTCCAGCAGTTCAATCAGTTTTTTAACTTTTCGGATATCCATTGAAACGATCCTGTTTATACGTTAATTAATTTTGTTGGTTTACTTCAGACGCTGGATTGCCGCCTGCAGTGCAAGTGTGTAGCCATAGGCGCCCAGTCCGCTGATGACGCCCTCAGCCAGATCCGAAAAATAGGAATGCTGACGGAAGTCTTCGCGGGCATGAACGTTGGATAAATGTATTTCGATAAACGGTATTTCCACGGCGGCCAGCGCATCGCGCAGGGCGACGCTGGTATGCGTAAAGGCGGCCGGGTTGATAATAATAAAGGCGACCTGATCGCGCCGGGCCTGATGCACCGCCTCGACCAGTTCGTGTTCGGCGTTGCTTTGCAGGCAGCGAAGCTGGTGATTGGCGGCGGTGGCCCGGGTTTTCAAATCGGCGTTGATTTGTTCCAGCGAGGTGGCGCCATAGTGTTCCGGCTCACGACTGCCAAGCAGGTTGAGATTGGGGCCATGAAGGAGCAGTAGGTTCGCCACGCTGAAATGTCCTGCAATTCAAGGGGTCAGAGCACTTGAAATCGAGCGTAATACTATTGATAAGGAAACATGGCTTTTCAAGTGTTCTGACCCCTTGAAAGGCCCAATTAAGCGAGTTTCGCGGTTGCTTCGCGACATTTCGCCACATATTCACAAAAAACAAACTAATTGTGCACCATGAATCCGGGTTTGTCCAGAAACAAGTGATTTCACGTTCATTCAGCGAAGATAGTAACATTTTACCGGAATCCGCCCCTGAAATCGGGACGGAGGTCAAGAAACGGGCTTATAGCAGCGGTGTGATCAGCGCCTCCGCCTGTTCATAGCTTAATTCCCGACTGCGGGTGGTGATGATGCGGCCCTCGCGATCGATAATGACGGTGAAGGGCAGGGCGCCGAGGCGGTTGCCGTAGGCGGTGGAAATATCGATGCCCGCTTCTTCGCCGAGCAAAACAGGGTAGCTCACGTCCATGGGATCAATAAAATCCTGCACGCTTTGCGGATCATCGATGGCGATGCCGAGAATAACAAAGCCGCGATCTTTGTAGTCGTTATACAGACGGATGAAGGCGGGCATTTCCCGGCGGCAGGGCGGACACCAGGTGGCCCAGAAGTTGACCATGATGACCTGATTGTTCCAGTTATCGATGGACTGCAGATTGCCGTCGAGATCAGGCAGGCGAAAATCAGGCCGGCGGGGATGCGCCGTCGCCGGGTTGGCGCTGGCGACGCGTTCCTTTTCGTTGTGCCCGGAAAAGAAATGGCTGGCGTAAAAGCCGGCGGCAGTGCTGGCGGCGATTAACAGGATCAGGATGATGAGGCGTCGTGAGCGCTGCATTTTACTGACGGCTTGTGGTGGCGATATTTTTTATGTGGGCGAGGAAACCGGCGGCATCCATACTGCCGACGATACGTTGTGAACGCTGCTCCTCACTGTCCGCGCCGAAAAACAGAATCGCCGGTGGCAGAATGACCCGTGAGCGTTTCATCAGCGCCTTGTCTTCCTCATCCATGTCGGTGACATCCGCCTGCAGTAGCACGAAGTCTTTGAGCGCCGCCTGCACGGCGGGATCGGGGAAGATATATTCTTCGTATTCCTTGCAGTAGGTACACCAGTCGGCATAAAAATCGAGCATCACCGGCTTGCCGTCACGGCGGGCGTTGGCCAGTTCGCGCTCCAGATCGGCGACGGTTTTGATGCGGGTGAACTGCAGATGGGCGGTGTTTGAATCTGCAATGGGGGCGGCGCCTGTTGCTCTGGAATGTCCACCGATTAGTTCAGAGCCATGCAGCGGATGGGTGACGTCCTTTGCGCCGGTGAGGCCGCCGAGCATGACGATCGCGCCATACAGCAGTAAGACGACGCCAAGGCCTTTCCATAAGGTGCGCCAGCCGCTGCCTTCTGCCGGCAGCGGTTCCAGCGCGCGCATATAAACAGCGGAGACAATGAACAAAATGGCCCAGAGACTCATGGTCAGCATGGGGGAGAACAGGGTCGGCATGCGTTCGAGCATGAGAATGGCGATGGCCAGCAGGACCACGCCGGCGACGGCTTTGACGGTATTCATCCAGTGGCCGGCTTTCGGCAGCAGTTTGCCGCCGCTGACGCCGACCACCAGCAGGGGCAGGCCCATGCCGAAGCCGAGCATGAACAGGGCGATGAAACCATTGAGCATATCGGCGCTGGTGGCGGCATAAGACAGCGCCGCGATCAGAATCGGTCCGCCGCAGGGGCCGATGATCAGCGCCGAAAGAACGCCCATGAAGGCGACCCCGGCGAGATTGCCGCCTTGTTGCTGGTTGCTGATCATATTCAGCCTGCTCTGGATGGCGCTGGGGATTTGAATGTTATAAAAGCCGAACATGGCGAAGGCCAGCGCCACGAACAGCAGGGCAAAGGGCACCAGCACCCAGGGACTCTGGAAGTGCGCCTGAATGCCCGCGCCTTCGCCGACCGCGGCGGTGATCGCGCCGATCACGCCGAAGGTCAGGGCCATGGCCAGCACGTAGACCAGCGACAGGCCGAAGCCTTTGGCGGCCGAGGTTTTTTCACCCTGACCGACGATGATGCTG
This sequence comes from Gammaproteobacteria bacterium, assembly GCA_015491815.1. GTDB lineage: Bacteria > Pseudomonadota > Gammaproteobacteria > UBA6429 > Thiohalophilaceae > JAADGZ01. The sequence continues at coordinate 6,462 of WFVC01000066.1, forward strand.
GAAAGGATTGGAATCATCGGATACATGCAGGCGGTAAACGCCAGCATCAGGCCAAAGCCCAGCGCCGTCAGGATGACGGTCAGCAAACTGCCTTCACGCAGATCGCGGGTGAACTTATCGACGTCGCTGATGGATTCATCACGGCTGCCGGAGGGGGCGCTGCTTTGTGGTGCGGAAGCGGTCTCCGCTGTAGATAGGCTGCTGAGTTGATTACTCATCGGCAGCGCGAGATTGATGTCTTTTTTAATCGGTTGATAACAAACACCAAGTTTTTCAGCGCAGCCCTGATACTCGGCTTGCAGGGTAATATCGGTGGCGGCTCTGGTTTCACGCAATAGCGGAATACGGGCTTCGACCCGGTCGTGGAAGACCTGAATATTGCCGAAGAACTCATCGTGTTTGGATTCGCCTTCGGGGAGTTGAATCTGTCCAAGGCGGACATTCTCGCCTTCTTTAAGTTTGAACTTGATCTTGTCCCGGTACATATAGTGATCCGGGGCGATGGTCCAGCGGGCGATCAGCGTGTTGGGATCAGCCAGTTCGGTGGAAAAGGCAAAGGCGACATCGGGTTCGAGAATGCCGTCATCGGCGCTGCCGCCGAGTCCCATGCCGTCGCCAAAGCCGCCCAGTGATTGCAGCGGCGGGGGGCTGGCCGGTTTTTTCACCGGCGCGGGCGGCAGGGACAAGGTAACTTTTTGCACATGGGGCGGATAACAGGCGCCGATGTCGGCGCAGCCCTGGGAGCGGGCGACAAGAGTGAATTCACGAATACCGGCTTTTTCACGAATGAGCGGGATCCGGGCCATGACTTTGTGGCGATGAACTTCCATTTCCCCAAAAAATTCATCCTGCTTGATTTTGCCCTTCGGCAGTTTGGGCTTGCCCAGACGGATGCCGGGAGTGTCGGAACTGAATTTTATTTTATTGCCGTACAGATAATAACCGTCGGCGACCTGCCAACCGGCCTCAAGCGTCTCGGCATCCAGCAGGCGGGCGCTGAAAGCGTAGGCTTCATCGGGGGGCAGCAGGGCTTCTTCGGCGTGTAAAGGGAGGCTGATCAGGCTGACCAGAGCCAGCCAGAGTATCCAGATATTTTTTTTCATTCTTCAGATTCCAGTGAGCGGTCTATCCAGCGCAGGTAATCGGGGTGACCGGTTTCAACAGAGACCGCGACAATTTCAGGAAGTTCATAAGGATGCAATTCGATAATCCTTGTCTTCAGGGCTTGAAATTGGGCTTTGCGGGTCTTAATCAGTAACAAGACCTCCCAATCGCGCTCTATATTCCCTTGCCAGCGATAAATTGATCGTATTTTGGGTATGATGTTCACGCAGGCGGCCAGTTGCTGGCTGACCAGCGCTTCTGCAATGTGTTCAGCCACCGCCTCGTCGGGACAGGTGCTGTACACCATTAAATAAGGTGAATCGGACATGGCGGGAAGATAACAGGATACAAGCCTGGCTGGCAAAGTTATAATCCTGATCTTTCCTATCTGTCCACAAAACGCACATGCCTATATTTCGAATTTTATTCCTGTTATTTCTGACTATTCCGCTGATTGAGATCTATCTGCTGATCCAGGTCGGCGAGGTCATCGGCGCCCTGCCCACCATTTTTATGGTCGTGTTTACCGCCGTACTCGGCGTGGCGCTGCTGCGCTGGCAGGGTCTGGTGACCCTGACCCGGGTGCAGGCGGCGATGGCGCGGGGGGAATTGCCCGCCGTCGCTATGATCGAAGGCGTGTTTTTGCTGGTCGCCGGCGCATTATTGCTAACCCCGGGATTTTTTACCGATGCGATTGGCTTCGTTCTGCTGATCCCGCCGGTTCGCCAGTCGTTAGCGCAAAGCCTGCTGCTGCGCGGGATGTTTCAGAGCGGCGGCGGGTTCCAGCGCGACCCGTTTTCCACTGCGCCGCCGGAAAAACGCCATGATCCGCGCATTATTGAAGGGGATTACGAACGCCGCGATGAGTGATGAAAAATTTTGCAGCGCAGTAATTTTGATCTGAACCCACGGATTCAGATTTGACAAAGACTAAATTTTTTTAGTTTTTCTCTTGAAATTCCAGATCCGCGTCTCCATTTGATATCCAGACTATTTGCTTGTTGTCTGCCCGGTTTGTGAGCGGGCGCCTCTTGACAGAGGTTAATTGCCCGCTAAGATTAGCACTCTCAAAAAAGAGTGCCAGAAATGTTTATAAAGAACTGTTTGACAGCAGGCGCAAACCCAATTTTAAAAACCATTGTTTAGATTTTTACCAGGAGAGTTAAAGAATGAAAGTTCGTCCATTGCATGATCGTGTAATTGTTCGCCGCACTGAGGAAGAAACCACATCCGCAGGGGGTATTGTGATACCGGATTCCGCAACTGAAAAGCCTTCACAGGGTGAAGTGATCGCGGTTGGCAAAGGTAAAGTAAGTGATAACGGAAATGTTGTCGCACTGGATGTCAAAACCGGCGACAAAGTGCTGTTTGGCAAGTATTCCGGTAATGAAGTCAAAGTTGATGGTGAAGAGCTGCTGGTGATGCGTGAAGACGACATCATGGCGGTTATCGAAGCTTAAACCACGTTCCAAAATTTTCAGAAAAACTTTTTAGAGGTAAAAACACATGTCAGCAAAAGAAGTTAAATTTAGTGATGAAGCCCGTCAGCAGATGCTGGCCGGCGTCAACATTCTCGCCAATGCCGTAAAAGTCACGCTGGGTCCCAAGGGTCGCAACGTGGTTCTCGACAAGAGCTTCGGCGCACCCACCATCACCAAGGACGGCGTCTCCGTGGCCAAGGAAATCGAGCTGGACAACAAGTTCGAAAACATGGGCGCGCAGATGGTCAAGGAAGTCTCTTCGCAGACTTCCGATGTAGCCGGTGACGGCACCACCACTGCGACCGTACTGGCGCAGTCTCTGCTGGTTGAAGGCATGAAGGCCGTGGCCGCCGGCATGAATCCCATGGATCTCAAGCGTGGCATCGACAAGGCTGTGAAGGCGGGCGTCGAGGCGCTGAAAGAACTGTCCAAGCCCTGCGCCGATGACAAAGCCATCGCCCAGGTTGGCACCATTTCCGCCAACTCCGATAATGAAATCGGCGATATCATCGCTGAAGCCATGGGCAAGGTTGGCAAGGAAGGCGTGATTACCGTTGAAGAAGGCTCCGGTTTCTCTAACGAACTGGACGTCGTCGAAGGCATGCAGTTCGATCGCGGTTACCTGTCGCCTTATTTTGTCAATAATCAGCAGAACATGACGGCGGATCTGGAAGAACCTTTCATTCTTCTGTTCGACAAGAAAATCTCCAACATCCGCGACCTGCTGCCCGTACTGGAAGCTGTTGCCAAGGCGGGTAAGCCTCTGATGATCATTGCCGAAGACGTCGATGGCGAAGCGCTGGCGACACTGGTGATTAACAACATGCGCGGCATCGTTAAGGTGGCGGCAGTGAAAGCGCCGGGCTTTGGCGATCGTCGCAAGGCCATGCTGGAAGATATCGCCATCCTCACCGGCGGCACCGTGATTTCCGAAGAAGTCGGCCTGTCACTGGAAAAAGCCACGCTGAACGAACTGGGCACCGCCAAGAAAGTCACCATCACCAAGGAAGAGTCCACCATCATCGATGGCGCGGGCAAACCGGCTGATATCGAAGCGCGCGTTAACCAGATCCGCGCCCAGATTGAAGAGTCTTCTTCTGACTATGATCGTGAAAAACTGCAGGAACGCGTGGCCAAGCTGGCCGGCGGCGTTGCCGTGATTAAAGTGGGCGCAGCCACTGAAGTGGAACTGAAAGAGAAAAAAGCCCGGGTTGAAGATGCGCTGCATGCGACTCGCGCGGCGGTGGAAGAAGGCATCGTGCCCGGCGGTGGCGTTGCCCTGCTGCGTGTTCAGGACGCCATGAGCAAGGTTGATACTATCAACCACGATCAGGAAATCGGCGTGAAACTGGTTTGCCGCGCGATTGAAGAACCGCTGCGTCAGATCGTTAGCAATGCCGGAGATGAAGCCTCGGTTGTGGTCAACAAGGTAAAAGAAGGCAAGGATAACTTCGGTTACAATGCCGCCACCGCCGAGTATGGCGACATGATCGAGATGGGTATTCTGGATCCGACCAAGGTGACCCGTACTGCGCTGCAGAACGCCGCCTCGGTTTCCGGCCTGATGATCACCACCGAAGCCATGGTCGCCGATGCGCCAAGCGATGACGCCGGCGCTGCCGGTGGCATGCCTGATATGGGCGGCATGGGCGGAATGGGTGGCATGGGCGGCATGATGTAAGCCGGTCCGACGCCCCTTTCGGTGCATACCGAAAATCAAAAGCCCCGTCAGCAATGGCGGGGCTTTTTTGTTTTATGCGAAATAAAATTCAACGCAAAGGCGCGGAGGCGCAAAGATCGCGAAGTTATTTATTTACCTCATGGCTATTCCATTAAAGGCAACCTGGCCGCCTAAAGGCATGGGATTTCAAATCCCCTAATTGAAAGACTTTAAATTCTTTGCGCCTCTGCGTCTTTGCGTTAAAGATTTTCACCTCCGTTCTACGGTATGCTGTTTCGGTATAGAAAAATACGGACGAAGATATGAAAGCCATGATTCTGGCCGCCGGTCGCGGTGAACGTATGCGGCCGCTGACCGACACCACCCCCAAACCTCTGCTCGAAGTCGGCGGCAAGCCCTTGATAGTCTGGCATCTTGAGACGCTGGCGCAGGCGGGCGTTCACGATATTGTCATCAATCACGCCTGGCTGGGTGAACAGATCGAAGCGCAACTGGGTGATGGTCGTGCTTATGGCGTTCGCATCCACTATTCACCGGAAAAACCTGAAGCGCTGGAAACCGCCGGCGGGATTATTCAGGCTTTGCCTTTGTTGGGGCAAGATCCTTTTCTGGTGATCAATGGCGATATCTGGACGGATTATCCGCTGGCTAATTTGCGTAAGCGATTTTTGCCGCCGGGCGAGCTGGCGCACCTGGTGATGGTGGACAATCCGCCCCAGCATCCTGATGGCGACTTTGCGCTGAGTGACGGGGTGTTGATAGCTGAAGCCGAACCGCGTCTGACTTTCAGCGGCATGGGCGTTTATTCGCCTGAATTATTCGCTGAACTCGCGCCGGGACGGCGAGCCCTTGCGCCGATTTTACGCGCGGCGATGGCAGAGGGAAAAATCAGTGGGGAGTATTATCGGGGACAGTGGTTTGATATCGGTGCGCCGGAACGCCTGCGAGAACTGGATGAGCGTTTGAGCGGCTGTTGAAAATACGTGGCCGGACTCCATCTAAATAAGTGTTCCAAATACCAGAACACTTGTGAATTTCCACGTTCGTGGTGAGCTTGTCGAACCATGAGCGTGGAAACACTGTGAATCAAGTGCTTAATCTGCTTGTCCTTCGACAAGCTCAGGACGAACGGTTGTTCCAAAAGTGTACTGGTATTTGGAACAGCTATTTAGTAAGAGATGAGTAACGATGAATTCGAGTAACAGGATCGGCTATGGAATATAAAGATTATTACAAAATAATGGGGGTGGACAAGGACGCCACTCAGGATGAAATCAAGCGGGCTTACCGCAAGCTGGCGCGTAAATATCATCCCGATGTGAGCAAGGAAGCGGATGCCGAGCAGAAATTCAAGGAAGTCGGTGAAGCCTATGAGGCCCTGAAAGATCCGGAAAAACGTGCGGCCTATGACCAGCTCGGCGCCAACTGGCAGGCGGGGCAGGATTTCCGTCCGCCACCGGACTGGGATGCGGGTTTCGAGTTCAGCGGGGGCGGCTATACCCAGGGTGATTCAGCCGCCTACAGTGATTTTTTTGAATCGCTGTTTGGTCAGCGCGGCGGCTTTCGCAGCGCCGGTATGGGCGGCGGGGGACGCGCCGGTTTTAATATGCGCGGCGAGGATCACCATGCCAAAATCCTGATCGATCTCGAAGATGCCTACAAAGGAACCACCCGCAGCATCAGTCTGCGGGTGCCCGAAGTGGATGCGCAGGGGCATGTACGCACCCGTGAACGCACCCTGAATGTGCGTATTCCCAAAGGCGTGCGTCAGGGGCAGCAGATCCGGCTGGCCGGTCAGGGCGCGCCGGGGCTGGGATCCGGCGGGCAGGGCGATCTTTATCTGGAAGTCGAGTTTAACCCGCATTCTATTTATCGGGTCGAAGGCCGGGATGTGTTTCTCGAATTACCCATCGCCCCCTGGGAAGCGGCGCTGGGTGCAAAGATCAAAGCGCCGACACCGGATGGGGTGGTCGATTTAACCATCCCGTCAAATTCAAAGGCCGGCGGCAAATTGCGTCTCAAAGGGCGCGGTATTCCGGCAAAAACACCGGGCGATCTTTATGTATTGCTGAAGATCGTGTTGCCGCCTGCGGATACCGAACAGGCGAAGGCGCTGTATACAAAAATGCAGCAGGAATTGAAGTTCAATCCACGCGCCGGACTGGGAGTATGACTGGGGGTATAAGTGATGAATGATAAAGTATTAACAGGACTGATCGTGGATGAAGATATGAGGCTGACGCTGGCGGAACTCAGTCGCGCCTGCTGCGTGCATGCCGAGTGGATAGTTTCGCTGGTGGAAGAGGGCATTCTGGAGCCGGAGGGTGAGACAGAACGCAGCTGGCATTTTTCCGGGCCAAGTTTACGGCGGGCGCGTATGGTTATCCATTTGCAACAGGATCTGGGCGTGAATCTGGCCGGCGCCGCGCTGGTGCTGGATTTGATGGATGAGCTGGAATCCCTGCGTCGCAGGATATAATTTTGAGTCAGAATTCCTATTCAAGCAGAGAGTTATAAGCTGATGAACTCATGGGTCTGGTATCGCCATGCGTTTGTCAACCGTATCCAGTCGCTGTTGCTGTTGTTAGTAATGGGCGGTTTTCTGGCGTTGCTGGGTGGCATACTTTGGGGTGAGGATGGTGTCACCAGCCTGTTGTTTATGGGGCTGATGCTGGTGCTGTTTAATCCGATGATTACGCCCCAGTTGATCATGCGCATGTATCGCGCGCGTCCGCTTGCTCGTGCAGAAGCGCCTGCGTTACACGCGGCGCTGGAACAACTGGCGCAGCGCGCCGGCTTGCCGTTGACGCCGACGCTGTACTATGTTCCCAGTCGCATGGTTAATGCTTTTGCGGTGGGTTCTCGCCGCCAGTCAGCGATAGCTGTGACCGACGGCCTGTTACGCATATTGGAGACAGAAGAGACCATCAACGTACTGGCGCACGAAATCAGCCATATCCAGAACAACGATATGTGGGTGATGGGGCTGGCGGATATGTTCAGTCGTCTGACCAGTATGCTATCTCTGTTCGGTCAGTTTTTATTGTTACTCAATCTGCCGTTGATTCTTTTTTCAGCGGTCAGCATCGACTGGACGGCGATTCTTATCCTGATTTTCGCGCCGAATCTGAGCGCATTGGCGCAACTGGGGTTGTCCCGCGTCCGTGAGTATGACGCCGATCTTAATGCCGCGCAGTTGACCGGTGATCCGAGTGGACTGGCGCGGGCGTTGATGAAAATCGAGCGTCAGCAGGGTTCGTTTCTGGAACATATTTTTCTGCCCGGACGACGCATTCCCAACCCCTCTCTGTTGCGTACGCACCCCCCTACCGAGGAGCGGGTTCGGCGTTTGCTGGAACTGGATAATATTAACCCTGCTGCAGGACTGGATTTACCGGCCCGCGGATTTCTCCCCGATTCGTTTTTTCATGATTCAACCCGACGTTCGCCACGCTGGCATATCAATGGTTTATGGTATTAAAGAGGAGTCGGCGCTCCGTTTCTCCGCGGTTGTTGTTTCAGCAGCTTGCTTCCTGAGAAGACGACCGCTATGCTTCCGTCACTTATGACACATCTGGTTGCAACAGGGGTAAATAGCATGAACAAACTTTTTCGTATGGTGGTGTGGGCTGCGCCGATGTTTCTGTCTATGCTCTATTTTGGCGACGCACAGGCCTGGACTGACGATCTGGATAAACTGGATGATGTTAACAAAGTCTGCAAATTTGAACCGGGCGCCCAGTGTTCGTGGGCGGTGCGCGTGGGCGTTGAAGCGCCCGGCGTGGATCTGCACGAAGCTTCGCTGGCCTCGATTCGTCTGGACAGGGCTAATTTACAGAGGGCGAATTTGTCGCATGCCATTATTCAGCTAGGCAGTTTGAAAGAAGCAAATTTGATGCTGGCGAATCTGGAAGGCGCGCATATGCACGGGGTTAACCTGCGCGGCGCAAACCTGATGCTGGCGAATTTACAGAAAGTGAATTTGCTGGATGCGGATTTATCCGGCGCGAACCTGCGCGGGGCGAATTTGACGGGCGCAATTCTGTTGAAAGCCCGTTTTGATAATGCAATCTGGACCGATGGCCACACCTGCGCGGCGGATTCTATCGGCGAATGTAAATAGCGGTAGGGTGGGCGCAAACCCCGCGCCTACCCTACGGTTAGAGTCGGATGAATCCGACCCTGTTGCCCGGCTCAGGCGTCCGGCATTTTCTGCCGCAGTTCCTCACGATCAAACCACCATTCTTCACCGACCATGATATTGAGCATCATCGACAGTCGGGGCAGAAAAACCTGCGGATCACGCAGTTCCAGTTTATCGATCCAGATATCCAGTTGTTCCTGTGAATTAATGTTGCTATGCCGGTGCGCCACCTGACCGAGCAGATTACGGGCGAGGAAGCTGAGGCTTTCATGGCGATCATCTTCGGCGCGCAGATCGGTAATATAGCAGGCGGCCATCGCGGCCACACCGGCGCCATCGGAATCGTTCGGAGTTTCATCGACAATGTGAGTGAGCATGGCGACACTGGTGTCGGCGGCAATGGGAAAACTGACCGCCAGCCAGACGCCCTGACCGAGGGCGGAAATCGAAGCCGGCTGGTCAGCCTGATACAGCACGTTGCAGGCTTCCACGGCTTCCTGCCAGGCTTCCAGTTGCAGAAAAACATTGAATGCCGCGCGCGCCAGTTTCCAGGCTTCTTCTTTGTGCTCCAGCGCCAGATGCGTTTCCGCAATGTCCAGAATAATCCGGTTTTTATCCAGTTCGCTGGCGCTCTCGGGCAGCTCGGCCAGATGTTGCTGAAACAGTTTTAACTGGTCTTCCAGCGTTTGCGGGGAGGGTTGTCCCAGGGTTTTGTCGATGTCGGTATTCATAAATATAGCCTGTTGTTCTTTACTGTAGATACGTCCTGTAGGTACGACTTCAGTCGTACAAATCGCCTCGTATGAAATCACCACCGTGTTCGATTGAAATCGAACCTACAGCGGTTATTAGTTAGGGGCGTTGGCCGGATGAAAATAACACTTCCACATCCAGCCAGATCCCCTTGTCGGTTTTTAGTTCGGCAATTTTCTCAAGATGCCGCTGCTGAAATGCGTCACGCTGTTCAGCGGGCAGTTTGTTATAGATCAGACGCAGGCCGCTGTTGACGACGATATCCCACCAGCCTTTTTCGTCATTCAGATGATAACCCAGTTGTTCCTGCAACAGCTGGATATTGTCGAAGCCCGCTTCCTGCAGAATGTTACGGCAGGCCTCTTCATTATTGAGCCGCTGCCAGCCCGGATCCTCGATGCTCACCCCGGCGGCTTCAACATCGTCGCGGAACAGTTTACCCTGCGGCTGGAAGGCGTTGGCGGTGAAGCTGGTGAAGATCAGGCGTCCGCCGGGTTTGAGCACCCGATGCCATTCTTTCAGCGCGCCGAGCATATCGGGCAAAAAGAACAGGCCGAAGGAGCAGATCACGGCATCAAAATAGGCGCTTTTGAAATCCAGTCGTCCCGCGTCCATGACATGAAAATCCGCATTATCCATGCCGTTCATGCGTAGATTATGTTCGGCGCGATCGAGCATGTTTTCCGCCAGATCAATGGCCTGCACCCGGCCCTGCGGGCCGACCATTTGCGCGGCGGTGATCAGGGCGGCGCCGGTGCCGGTGGCGACGTCCAGCACTTTCTGGCCGCGTTTAAGTTGCAGGTGCATGCCGATGCGATCCCCGCAAAAGGGGAAGAAGCGCAGGGAGGGGTTATCGTAGCCGCCGGCGACCTGTTCAAAGGTTTCGATGGTCTCGGCGATTTGTTGTTCCGCTTTGTTCATGGGGCGGCATTATACTGAATTATGTTCGCGGAGAGGCCACTTTTGTTGGCGGGTTACTTTTTCCGGCTGATGTGCTCGATGGCCAGACAGGCCTGTTGGGTAAAGTGACGAAAGCCGGAAAAGCTGTCGGCGTTCAATGGCCGCTGGCTGGGCTGACGATCTGCATAGAACAGACCGATGGCGGCGTCGCGAATGATAATCGGGCTGATAAAAAAGGCGTCGCTGGCCAGCGCGGTGCGCATTTCGTCACTGATAAATTCCGCCTGCTCGCCACTCTGACTGTTGCGTATCCATTGCGCCTGAGCGCTCTGGAATGTCTCGCTGAACAGGTTCTTCTCCTGAAGTGAAAACTGGAAACGCTGAATAAAACGCTCATTGTCTTCGCCGATGGCGAACTTGGCTTTGAGCCTGGTTTTGTCCGGACTGAGCAGAGCGAAGAGCACGCGATCCAGTCCGACGCCCCGGTGCAGACCTTCGAGTATGAGTTCCAGAATGGTATTGGCGGAAGGCTGGTTTTCGAGCGTGCTGGTGAGATCCTGCAGAATGCTCAGTTGCAGGACGGGATCGGGCTGGGGATATTTTTCGATGGCCGGCGATTCCTCGCTGACCGCCGTGTTCTCGCCATCGGGCAGCGGCAGGTGGGGAATGATTTCTGCAGCGCCGTATTGCTGCGCAAACTCGGCGGCTTCGAGTACGTTATTGCGTAGCAGGTTCGTGGTTTTTCCCTCATCCTGTTTCAGATATTTTGCGATTTGCTGAATTGCCTGCAACCCGGCGGGGTTGTTCCATTGGCGGTTGATGGTATCGGCCAGCGCCTTGCTGAGTACGATGTCTCGAATGCGCGGGGTTTCCAGACCGGGGTTGTTAATTGCGCTGTGCAATAAATCGCACAAATGCCAGTCATGGGTGAGGCCGACGGTGAGCTGATCAAAGGTGAAGCCGAGAATTTCCTTTTCCGCCATGGCCGGCTTGAAGCCGTGCTTGTCTATCAGCGCCTGAATTTGCAGTCCCCGATCCTCATCGACGCACCAGAAAGCCATTTCACCGAGATGGTAGAGCAGCGCGGCGATGAACACTTCTTCCGGCGCATCGTCGCCGCGTTTTTCCGCCAGCCAGCGCGCCAGCGTTGCGCTGTGAAAAGAACGGGCCATGAGTTTCAGCACATGCTCGCGTGAGCGGCTCTTGAGAATGGCGTCGATGACCGCCAGCGAGAGGCTCAGATCGCGAATCAGGTTGAAGCCGATATAAACGATGGCGCGGCTGACGGTGTTGATCGGGGTGCGTGAAGGATTGTAAATCACGCTATTGGAAATGCGCAGAATACGGGCGGTCAGGCTGGCGTCGCGCAGAATAATCTGCGCCAGTTGCGCGGTGGAGGTGTCATCATCTTTGACCCCATCGGCAATTGCCAGTGCGGTGTATTTGAAAATCGGAATTTCATGTTCACTGATGTGTTTGATCCAGTGCTTCAGATCTTTAGCCATGCTTGCATCCGTACCATGTATTGAGTTCAAGTATAGACGGCATAATGCTGTTGCAGAATGCTGCGGGTAAATTGGCTGCGTAAATAAAATCCGCGTGGCAGGGTCTGAGCGGGCGCGCCGTCGTCACCGCTGGTTTCACAGAGTATGCGTGAGTGCGCGGCCTTGGGGCGAATTTGCAGCACTTCGCCGTCACGAGCGGAAATGGCGTCGAGTTGTCCGAGACAGATCCTGTCCATGTGTTCTTCCCAGTCCTGTTTTAAACGGGCTTCCTGCTCGGCATTCGGACTCCAGAGCAGGGCGCTGGCAATGCGTCGTTTGGCAAAGGGAATCGAACTGTCTGCTTCCAGCGGCAGCCAGAGCACGCGTTGTAATTTTAATCGCACCCAGGAGGTTTCCCAGCGCAGATGCCGGTTATCTTTTAAGGGCACGGTACAGACATAGGTGGATTCCTTCGGTTGCCCGCCGGCGTTGAGCGGCAGGGTTTTCAGCTCGACGCCGATATCGGTGAAGTCCGGTTCCGGTCGGGAGCCGGCGCTGGCGCCGAGGAACTGTTCCAGCAGCTGCCCGCACCAGCCCTTGCCGGACTGCGCCGAGGCGGGCAGGGGTTGATGGGCAATGGCCGCCAGCTGGCCGAGATTTAATCCCGCCAGCTTCCGGGCGCGGGCAAGC
>WFVC01000067.1 GCA_015491815.1 Gammaproteobacteria bacterium
GCTATGAACGGACGGGATAACCGCTGAAAGCATCTAAGCGGGAAGCCCCCCTTGAGATGAGGTCTCACTAGCGACTTGATCGCTCTGTAGGGTCCTTGTAGACCACAAGGTTGATAGGCTGGGTGTGGAAGCGCAGTAATGTGTGAAGCTAACCAGTACTAATTGCCCGTGAGGCTTGACCATATAACACCCAAGTAATTTGGTGTTGTGATACACAATTGGTTGTCAACATGTTGAATGTGCATATCAATCTATTTCTGGATGTCATCTTTTCTAAATTCGAATAACCGGATAGAAAAATAGTTTTATTTTTCCCTGACACGGTTATTCAACCAGTTTGCCTGGCGGCCATTGCAAGTGGGTACCACCCGATCCCATCCCGAACTCGGAAGTGAAACTGCTTAGCGCCGATGATAGTGTGGGAGTTCCCATGTGAAAGTAGGACACTGCCAGGCTTTAATTCCAAAAACCCCGTATTCGCAAGAGTACGGGGTTTTTTCTTTTTGCGGCAGAGAAAAGCTAAAAGAGACAGGATACAAGCTGACATGTGCGGTACCTATGCTTGCACCTTGTACCTTTTCCCCTCTGCCTTTACGATAGCTTATGCTCTGAATTCTTCAGACAAGGAGGCGCCCTGTGACATCCAGAAAAAATATTCTCGTGGCTGTTGATACCAGCGATGAAGCAAAGCAGGTTTTAAAAACCGCGATTGAGATTGGCAATTGTTTTGATGCGCGTTTGAGTTTGATTCATGTGCTTGAACCCATTGTTACGGAGAACAGTTATGATTTGATCAATCCGGTTTCGGTGGAAATGGATGAATTTCTGTTCAGGCATGCTGAAGATTTTCTGAATAATATTAAAAAGGAATTTGCTCCAGAGATGGCCGCCTGCGTCGAAGTCGGTTCCGTTAAATCCCAGATTTTGCGTCACGCCAAAGAGAATGATATCGATCTTATTGTCGTCGGCAGTCACGGGCGGCATGGGCTGGGATTATTGCTCGGCTCGACAGCCAATGCGTTATTGCATGGCAGCCCCTGTGATGTCTATGTGGTCAGAATAAAAAATTAATTTCGATGCTGGATAGAGTTGAATTACTCCGATGTCTTGGCGATGGCCGGTTTCACTCAGGTGAGGCGCTGGCGACGCAGCTGGGCGTCAGTCGGGGGGCTATCTGGAAGAGCCTGAAAAAATTTGAGCAGGAACTGGGCCTCGATATTCAGTCTGTTCGCGGACGCGGTTACCGGCTGGAGCGGCCGCTTGAGTTTCTTGATCTGGATGTTATTCAGACAAATTTAAATCAGCTGACGCGCTCCTGTCTGACAACGATAGAAATACATGAGAGTCTGAATTCCACTAACCAGTATCTGTACGGACTCGCCCGCAATGATGCGCAACGGGGCCATGTGGTGATTGCCGAACACCAGCAGGCGGGGCGTGGACGCCGGGGGCGAAACTGGGTTTCCCCCTTTGCGCAGAACCTCTATTTGTCCCTGCTCTGGCGGTTTGATTTTGGTCTGGCGCAGCTGTCGGGGTTAAGTTTAATGGTGGCGGTGGCGGTGGCGCGCGCCCTGCATCGAATTGCCGGCATTGAGCCTGAGCTGAAGTGGCCGAATGATATTTTATTTTCCGGGCGCAAACTCAGCGGCATTTTACTTGAGATGCAGGGAGAGTCTGATGGCCCCTGCGCCATCGTCATCGGAATCGGGGTTAATGTCGGCATGTCGGCGGCGACAGCGGATAACATCGATCAAGCGTGGATTGATCTGCGCACGGCAAGTTCCCGGCCGGTTTCACGAAATATTCTAACCGCAGCGATTCTGGATGAACTGGTGATTGCGCTGAGCATGTTTGCAGAAACAGGCTTAAAAAGCTTCATGTCTGACTGGCGGCGCTGGGATGGCGTTGCAGGCAAACCGGTGCGCCTGATTTTTCCTGATCATGAAATTCGTGGGGTGGTGAAGGGCATTGATGAGCAGGGGGCGCTGCTGCTTGAAAATCAGTATGGACTGCATCACTATCAGATGGGCGAACTTAGCCTGCGCGTGACGGCCGATTAGGCGTGAATTGTTCCGGATTTAATGAAACTACTCCTTGATATTGGCAATAGCCGGATTAAATGGGCATGGCTCGATGAACGCGGGCGACTGTCTGGTTTCGGTGGAATCGATCACCGCTCGGCAACGATTGATGAGATTGCGAATGCGAACTGGTCTGACTGGCCCGGCCCGGAACAGATCATTGTCTCTTCAGTAGCGGCAGAGGCGCGCTGGCGAAAATTGTCTGACTGGTGTTTGCAGCACTGGCGGCAAACGCCGTTGAGAGTGGTTTCCGTCGCCAGCCAGTGCGGCGTGATGAATGCCTATACTCAGCCGCATGAACTGGGCAGCGATCGTTGGGCGGCTATGATTGGGGCGCATCATTTATCACATGCGGATACCTGTATTATTGATTGTGGCACGGCAATCACCGTTGATTTTCTTGAAGCGAGCGGGCGGCATCTGGGCGGCTATATCATACCGGGCCTGTCGCTCATGCAGCGGAGTCTTGCGCAGGGGACGGCGGTGAACCCGGCATCCTCTTCATCCGGACCGGCTATTGAGAACAGCATCAACGCGGGTCAATCGACCGCCGCCTGTATTGAACAGGGCGTTTTGCTGGCTGCCGCCAGTCTGATTGAAAGCAGTTGTGAAAAAATGAAAATGCGCACAGGCCGTTCCTTTGCGTATTTGTTCACAGGCGGCGATGCAGAAGTCGTGTCCGCCGCCAGTGTCAATGATGCCGAGCGCAGATTTGAGCCTCATCTGGTTTTGCTGGGACTGGCGCAAATAGAGAAGGAAATAGTGAAATCGAGTAAGCAGGAATCATGAAAACATGAAGTGGATAATCTATTTACTGCTGCTGGCAAATATCAGTTTCTTCGCCTGGCATTATCAGGCGAGCGGGCGGGATGAACGACGGGCGGAAGTTGCACAGCAGAATCGGGATGATGCCGCCGTCAGGCTGGTCATGCTGGGGGAGGCCGAGAAGCATAAACCGGCGGATAAAGCCCAACTGCCCCAATGCCGCAGTCTTGGTCCGTTTGCCCGGCGCAGTCAGGCCGAGCAGGTTGACAGTTATCTGCAGGCGCAGGGGATTCATTTGAGTTTACGCACCAGCACTGAGGCGAAACGCAAAGGCTACTGGGTGTATTTAGCGCCGGCCGGCAGTCGCGCCGAGGCGCGGAAACAAGCGCAGACATTGAAAAACAAACATCACATCAAGGATATTTTCATTGTCGGCGCCGGCGAGAAAAAAGACGGCATCTCCCTGGGTGTATTTTCAAAATTTGAACTGGCTTACCGCCGGCAAAGTGAAATCCGCAAGCTGGGTTTTGACGCCCAGTTGAAAGACGTGAAATTGCCCGCCAAGGAATACTGGCTGGACTGGCCGCCGGAATCCGCAAACGATGGCGCGAGCGAACCCGATGATCAGCAAATGCAGGCAATCAGAGAAATCGATGATTCTGTTGGCATTATTGAGTCAGATTGCCGCTGAGTGAAAAAGGGGCTGTTTTCGCGTCCCAGCGGCTAAAAAGAAAATTGCAGTTTGTCCGGGTTATTATTAGAATGCCCGCCTGATTTGATGTGCGAAACACAAAAATTAGCCGGCATAGCTCAGCTGGTAGAGCAACTGACTTGTAATCAGTAGGTCCCGAGTTCGACTCTTGGTGCCGGCACCATATTCTGACCCGGAGTTAGCGACTCCGGGTTTTTTATTCCCCGTCGCCAGATTTATTACGCAGGTTACGGGAAAGATTGAAATTTACGCAGGATTTTTGTTGACAGCCGGGGGCTGCTCAACGAGAATACGCAGCTTCGTTTTGAACGGAGGGGTTCCCGAGTGGCCAAAGGGATCAGACTGTAAATCTGACGGCTCCGCCTTCGGTGGTTCGAATCCACCCCCCTCCACCAGAATTGTTAAGGGACGAGTGACGAGGAGCGAGGGACGAGGTTGGGGGGTGAGCCCTTGTCCCTCGCAACTCGTCGCTCGTCACTGAGTTACGCGGGTGTAGTTCAATGGTAGAACTTCAGCCTTCCAAGCTGACTACGTGGGTTCGATTCCCATCACCCGCTCCAGAACCGCAGGGCAAAGAGGAAAGATAATAGAGCAAAGGGGATGGCAGCTTGCATCTTTACTCTTGTGCCTTTGCACTGATTTTTGCCCATATAGCTCAGCGGTAGAGCACTCCCTTGGTAAGGGAGAGGTCCCCAGTTCAATTCTGGGTATGGGCTCCAGTAGTAGGCAGGAGGTAGA
>WFVC01000068.1 GCA_015491815.1 Gammaproteobacteria bacterium
CGAAAACCGGATCGATGTCGCGATCAGACTGGGAACGTTGCAGGATTCATCCTGTATCGCCAGAAAGCTCAACAAAATGGAATTTTTTATCTGCGCCAGTCCTGAATACATTGAAAAGCACGGCCGGCCGCGTGAGCCTGAGGAGGTTGCCGATCATGACTGCCTGCTTTTTCCCCGATCAGGACATAATTTAAACTGGTTGTTCAAAAACAGTGATGGAAAAATTATGGACGTTCAGGTGAAGGGCCGGTGCCTGATTACCAATTCACAGGCGATACGGCAATGTGCCTGCTCAGGAATGGGGCTGGCGTTATTGCCCGACTGGCTTGTTAATGACGATATTAAATCCGGTGCGCTCGTCAGGTTGTTTGAACAGTTTGATGTGAGCGCAACAGATTACGACGGCGCGGTGTGGCTCCTGTATCCCTCGCGCGATTATGTGCCCTTAAAAACGCGAGTGTTTATGGATCACCTTATCGAGAATTTTCGCGTGCAGAGTGTTCCCACCTAGTTTTTTAAATGCTGGGGTTCGGGCCGTTCATGCCCGGCTTCCTTGAGTCGATCAAGATAATTCTGCCAGCGGGTTTCGTAGTTTTTGCCCAGATCATAGAGTGTATCCCAGGAATAGATGCCGGTGTCGTGGTTATCATCGAATGACAACTGAATTGCATAATTGCCAACCTGTTCGATCTTGGTGATATTCACATCCTGTTTGCCGATCTGCAGCACTTCCTGACCGGGACCATGCCCCTGCACTTCAGCGGAAGGGGAATAGACGCGCAGGTATTCGGTGGGCAGGTTGAAGCGGCTGCCATCGTCGAAGGCGATTTCCAGTATGTGGGAAACCTTGTGAAAATTGATATCGGTGGGTTTGGGTGTGTTCGACATGTTATATCTCTCTAAAATTCCGGTACAGGGGGAAAGATACAAGATAAAGGGGGCTGCCGTTTGTATCTTGTACCATTTATCTTTATCTCTGGTTTTATAATATGTAACGGCTCAGATCTTCATCTTCGGCCAGTTCGCCGAGATTGTCATTGACGTACTCGGCGTTGATTTGAATCTGTTCGCCGGACATATCCGGCGCGCGGAAAGAAATATCTTCCAGCAGGCGTTCGATAATGGTGTGCAGGCGACGCGCGCCGATGTTCTCGGTTTTTTCATTTACCTGCCAGGCGATATCAGCCATGCGTTCGACGCCATCCTCGGTGAACTCGATGCTGACGTCTTCGGTTTGCATCAGGGCGCTGTACTGCATGGTTAACGAGGCGTCGGGTTCGGTGAGAATGCGCACGAAATCTTCCGCGCTCAGGGCTTCAAGTTCGACCCGGATGGGGAAGCGCCCCTGCAGTTCCGGAATCAGATCAGAAGGTTTGGCCACATGAAACGCGCCGGAGGCGATAAACAGGATGTGGTCGGTCTTGATCATGCCGTGTTTGGTGGTGACGGTGGAGCCTTCCACCAGCGGCAGCAGATCGCGCTGCACGCCTTCGCGGGAGACATCCGCACCGCTGCCGGACTCGCTGCGTTTGGCGATTTTGTCCATTTCATCCAGAAACACGATGCCGTTTTGTTCGACATTGATGCGCGCCTGTTCCTTGATGTCTTCGTTGTCGATCAGCCGGGCGGCTTCTTCTTCAACCAGATGCTTCATGGCCTGACGAATGGGCAGTTTGCGCTGACTGGAATTTTTGCTGCCGAGGTTCTGGAACATGCCCTGCAACTGGCTGGTCATTTCCTCCATCCCGGGCGGCGCCATGATTTCCACGCCGACGCTTGGCGCGCTGAGTTCGATTTCGATTTCCTTGTCGTCCAGTGAGCCTTCACGCAGTTTCTTACGGAATTTCTGCCGGGTGCTGTTTTCCTTGTCGACTGCGGCGGTATCGTCGTCGCCAAAGCCGCGCGCCGGGGGCAGCAGAATATCCAGAATGCGTTCCTCGGCGGCGTCTTCGGCGCGTTGCTGAACCTTCTGCATGGCCTGCTCGCGGGTCAGTTTGAAGGAGATGTCCGCCAGATCGCGGATAATGGAGTCGACATCGCGGCCAACATAGCCCACTTCGGTAAACTTGGTGGCCTCGACCTTGAGAAAAGGCGCATTGGCCAGTTTCGCCAGCCGGCGGGCGATCTCGGTTTTACCGACCCCGGTGGGGCCGATCATGAGAATATTTTTCGGCGTGATTTCGTTGCGTAGTTCTTCATCGAGCTGGCTGCGTCGCCAGCGGTTGCGCAGGGCGATGGCCACGGCGCGCTTGGCGTTCGCCTGACCGACGATATGCTTATCCAGTTCCTGAACGATTTCTCGGGGCGTCATGTGTGACATGGGTGACGATTTCCTGGGGATAGTTAGAGTTCTTCGAATACCAGATTGCGATTGGTATAGATGCAGACATCGGCGGCGATATTCAAGGCCTTCTCGGTAATTTCCCGAGCGCTGAGATCGGTATTTTCCAGCAGGGCGCGGGCGGCGCTCTGTGCGAAGGGACCGCCGGAGCCGATGGCCATCAGGCTTTGCTCCGGCTCGATCACATCGCCGTTGCCGGAAATAATCAGCGAGGCCTCGCTATCGGCTACCGCGAGCAGGGCTTCGAGTCGGCGTAAGGTGCGGTCGGTGCGCCAGTCCTTGGCCATTTCCACCGCCGCGCGCACCAG
>WFVC01000069.1 GCA_015491815.1 Gammaproteobacteria bacterium
GCGCTGGAAACCGCGGCCGGGCGGCTGCGCAGCTATCACCATCATCAGAAAATGCAGTCCTGGTCCTATACGGAAGATGATGGCACCTTGCTGGGACAGCAGGTGACAGCGCTGGATCGCGTCGGCCTGTATGTTCCCGGCGGCAAGGCGACCTATCCCTCCTCGGTGCTGATGAATGCGATTCCGGCGCATGTGGCCGGGGTTGATGAAATCATCATGGTGGTGCCGACCCCCGATGGCGAGATTAATGAAATGGTGCTGGCCGCGGCGGCCATCGCCGGCGTCAGTCGCGTATTCACCATCGGCGGCGCGCAGGCGGTGGCGGCGCTGGCCTATGGCACGCAGACGGTGCCGCAGGTCGATAAAATCGTCGGCCCCGGCAATATTTATGTGGCGGCGGCCAAGTCGATGGTCTTCGGTAAAGTCGGCATCGACATGATCGCCGGGCCGTCTGAAATTCTGGTGATCTGTGACGGTAAAACCGATCCGGACTGGATCGCCATGGATCTGTTTTCTCAGGCCGAACATGACGAAGACGCGCAGTCGATCCTGCTTTCCCCCGATGCGGATTTTTTGAAACAGGTAAAAGCCGGCATTGAAAAACTGCTGCCGGAAATGGAGCGCCGGGAGATTATCGAAAGCTCGTTGAATGCGCGCGGCCTGCTGGTGGAAGTGCGTGATCTGAACGAAGCGGTCGAAGTGGCCAATCATATTGCTCCGGAACATCTGGAACTGTCGGTCGAGGATCCGCAGGCGATGGCGGAAAACATTCGCCATGCCGGGGCGATCTTTATGGGTCGTTATACCGCTGAAGCGCTGGGCGATTACTGCGCCGGACCGAACCATGTTTTGCCGACCTCACGCACCGCGCGTTTCAGTTCGCCGCTGGGCGTGTATGATTTTCAAAAACGCTCCAGCCTGATCATGTGTTCGGCCGATGGCGCCTCCGAATTGGGCAAAACCGCCTCGGTGCTGGCGCGCGGCGAAAGCCTTACCGCCCACGCCCGCTCGGCTGAATATCGCATCAAAAAATGAGAGTTTTGCTGTTGTGAGCGAAAAGAGTATTAACGCGAAGGCGCGAAGACGCGGAGATCGCAAAGAAATTCAGGGCGATAAACCTTTGCGGCCTTTGCGATCTTCGCGCCTTTGCGTTGAAGATAAGGCTATCAGTCGCTGGATTCGGCCTGAAATCCGTGAACTCTCCGCCTATCATGTGCCGGACGCCGGCGGTTTCATCAAACTCGACGCGATGGAAAATCCCTATCGCTGGCCACAGGATAAAATCGATCAGTGGCTGGAGTTATTGCGCAGCGCCGAGCTGAACCGCTATCCCGATCCGCACGCACAGCAATTAAAAGATCGTTTGCGCAAGGTCATGGCGGTTCCCTCCGGGGCGTCTATTTTATTGGGCAACGGCTCCGATGAGCTGATTCAAATTATTATCATGGCGCTGGCGGCCGAGGGTCGCTGCGTGTTGTCAGTGGATCCCGGTTTTGTCATGTATCGCATGATTGCCGAGTTCTGCCGGATGGATTATATCGGCGTGCCCTTGTGCGAGGATTTTTCTCTCGATGTCGATGCGCTGCTGGCGGCAATCAAACAGCACCAACCTGCGGTGGTGTTTCTGGCCTACCCGAACAATCCGACCGGGAATCTGTTTGCGCGCGCCGACATGCTGCGCATCATCGAGGCTGCGCCGGGCGTGGTGGTGGTCGATGAGGCTTACCACGCCTTTGCCGATGACAGCTTCATGCCCCAGCTCGATGAATATGAAAATTTATTGCTCATGCGTACGGTATCGAAGATGGGGCTGGCGGGCCTGCGTCTGGGCCTGCTGGCGGGGGCGCCCGCCTGGTTGAATGAATTCGACAAGCTGCGTCTGCCTTATAATATTAATATTCTCACCCAGATCAGCGCCGGCTTCGCCCTTGATCATGTTGAGATGCTGGATGCGCAAACCCGGCAAATCAAACAGGATCGGACGCAGCTGTATGCGCAGATGCAGGCCATTACTGATCTGAAAGTTTTCCCCAGTCAGGCTAATTTCATTTTGTTTCAGGTTCCCTCGGGTAAAGCGGGTGAGGTATTTGAAGGGTTGAAAGCCGAAGGCGTGTTAATAAAAAACATGGGCAGAACCGGTGGCTCGTTGGCGGATTGCCTGCGTGTGACCGTGGGCGCAGCTGAGGAAAATACTCGGTTTTTACAGGCGCTGCTGAAAATAATGCCGGCTATTAGCGCATAAAAATTTTTCGAATATTTTACTATCCTGTTGTTTCTCATGCAGGATTTTTGCTCATTTGTACTACACTTTGATGGTAATCATTATTATTCAGGGTGAGCGAGCATATGGCGGGCAAGCCGTTTAAAGTGGTGGACGTGCAGCGTCTTGAGCAAAACCTGCACCACCGCGAAGCTGAGATAGAATTACTACAAAAAACTTTTGCGGAAATTGGCAGTGAGCTGGATCTGGAGCGCGTCTTTCAGATCGTGGCTGAACGAGCGCGGGATCTGGTGCATGCGCAAACCCTGCTGATTCCCATCCTCGATGAAAATTGCGAAACCTATACCTACCGGGGCGGCGCGGGTCTGAATGCCGATGAGATCGTCGGCGAATCCATGCCGCTGGATTTCGGGATCTGCGGCTGGGTCTGGCGGCACAAAAAAGCCTGGTGGCGAGGGGTGCTGGATGAGCTGGATGACGAGGAACGCAACTTCTGGGAGAAGGAAGCCGGCTCGGTCATTCTGGTGCCATTGCAGGGTCGGAAGCATTTTCTTGGCGGCATTGCCGGAATCAACAAGTGTGACGAAGGTGATTTTGACCGCCGCGATCTGAACATGTTGTCACTGTTCGCCAGTATTGTCGCGATTGCGATTGAAAATGCGATGGCGGTGCAAACGATGGAAGAAGCTCGGCGTTTGACTGAAGGCTATCAGATGCAGTTGCAACGCCTGAATCGCCAGTTGAGCGAAAGTAACCGTGAACTGGAATATCTGTCGCTGTATGACACCCTGACCGGTCTGCCAAACCGTTCCCTGTTTCACGATCGTTTTACCCAACATATTAGCGTCGCTCAGACAGAGAAACAGAGTTTTGCCCTGCTGTTGATTGATCTAAATAACTTTAAGGAAATCAACGAAACCCTGGGGCATGAACGCGGCGATCAAATTCTGAAAGATATTGCCCGTCGTTTTCTTTTATATCTCGATGGCAACGGCATACTTAGCCGTCTTGGTGGTGATGAATTTGCGCTGTTGCTGCCGGAACTGGATCGCCACAAAAGCCTGCGTCACGCCAGCCATTTACTACAGCAGCTGGAAGCGCCTTTTGATGTCGATGGCGTCACGATCGCCGTGAGCGCCAGTATTGGTGTAAGTCTTTTTCCTGAG
Source organism: Gammaproteobacteria bacterium (assembly GCA_015491815.1). Classification (GTDB taxonomy): domain Bacteria; phylum Pseudomonadota; class Gammaproteobacteria; order UBA6429; family Thiohalophilaceae; genus JAADGZ01. The sequence continues at coordinate 3,388 of WFVC01000069.1, forward strand.
CATGGCGCTGATGTTAGCACTCTGTTACGGCATACGGATCAGGCCATGTTCAGCGCCAAGTCAGGCAAACGCGGCGTAAGTCTATATGATCCAGCGGCGGATCATTCTTCCACCGGCACTCTGACGATGACCGCTGACTTGCGCGAGGCGCTGGAGCAACAGACGTTGGAATTATATTACCAGCCCAAAGTAACGCTGGCGGATGAGCGTATTCGCAGCGTTGAAGCGCTGGGACGTTGGCAACATCCACAGCGTGGTTTTGTGCCGCCCGATATTTTTATCGATGTGCTGGAACAGACCGGTATGATCGATCGCTATACTCACTGGGTCATTGAGACCGCGATTGAGCAAATCCAGCATTGGCGGATTCAGCAGCGTGAACTTTCCATCGCCGTGAATATATCGACTCAGACGCTGATGAATCCGGATTTTATGCATTATCTTGAAAATCTTGACGCCATCGCGGATTGTGGTTGTTATCTGCAGTTTGAAATTACCGAGAATTTATTCCTTTCAGAATACGAACGTCTTTGTGACACGCTGGGACGAGTGCGGCAACTGGGTATCAGCCTGTCGATTGATGATTTCGGCACCGGCTATTCTTCGCTGGCGCGCCTGAAAAAACTGCCGGTCGGGGAATTAAAAATTGACCGGAGCTTCGTCATGGATATGGATAGAGATCCTGATGATGAAGTGATCGTGCGTTCGACAATCGATCTGGCGCATAATCTGGGATTGAGTGTTGTTGCCGAAGGGGTGGAAACCGAACAAACCTGCCGGTGTCTGCTCGAACTGGGATGTGATATTGCTCAGGGTTATTTAATTAGCAAGCCGGTTCCCATTGAGCAATTAGAACAGTTTCTGGTGGACAGAAAACATTAAAATCAGCCTGACATCAGAAAGATCAACAGCCCCTGGCAGAACAAATAAACTCAATTATCCAAAAAACCTGTCGGGTGTTTGACCGACAGGTTTTATTGAGTTCTGAAGATAAATTTATGCTGCGCGATGTTTATAAGAGCGTTTTTTTCGTGCAGCGACAATGAAACCTGTTAGGCCGGAGCCAAATAAGAATATGCTGGCGGGAACAGGCACGGGACTCGGAGTGTAGTTATAAGTGAGATTAACCGTCGCCGACAGATTGGTAAAGCCATCAAGACCGGCATTACCGAAGTAGACATTGTTGTATTGATCGCCAAATTCCCCGCCAAAAGATAAGTCAGTAGCGAAAAGAGTCAAAAACAAATATCTGTCTCCGGTTCCTGTGTAAAAATCCAGATTGGAAGTATAGAGTTTTTGTTGAGAGACCTGATCGGACAGATTAAAAAAACTGGTGTCTGTACACGCAGGAGAAAATGCTTCTCCGCTGCAACTATTGAACCCTGAGTTTGCAACCAGGAAATCTGGATCGAAGCCAACCGAGGATGAATATGGAAACCCGAGGTTAAGCATAAAAAGGGCATCACTTGTTAATGAATGTGATAATGTTTCGTCGACAACCTGTACACCGGTAATCGTAAACTGAGTGTTATAAGTTACGTCAAATCCCAGTTCAACGCTTTCCAGAACGCCAAGTGTTGAATCGAACATGCTTAATCCTGAGAACAGCAGGTTCCTGTCCTCAGATGCCGTTGCCGGTAGTGAGGCGTTATTGATGATAGCTGTTTGTGTAATGCTTGCTGCATGGGCGGATAGTTGAAGAAGCGCACCGCATACGCCAATTATTATTTTTGCTTTCATCCCAACTTACTCCATGTATATTTTATGATTTTGTTATCTGGATCGGGAAAGTACTATAGTCTTCGGTGAGTCAATATAGGCAAAAGGTCATAGTTTTTTTACCTGCTAGAAGCCTGTGAGGCATGGGGTTATGAATCCTCATGCGGTCGGGTGCCGACGGTAATCGTGGATTCAAACGCCTGCCCCTGGCGGATGCCGCGAATCTGCACTTTACTACCGGGTTTAACCTGACTAATCAGCTGTAGAGCCTGTTTGACATCATCCACGGCCTTATCAGCGATATGGGTGATGACATCGCCAATCGCCAGTCCCCCCTTAGCGGCAGGGCCGTCGACGACGATGTTGCTGAGGATGACGCCATCGCTGCTATTGAGGCCAAAGGAGTGAGCCAGTTCATCGTTGAGATCCTGTATCACCACGCCCAGCCAGCCGCGCACGACCTCGCCGTGTTCGATAATCTGGGTCATTACATCTTTGGCCAGACTCATGGGTATGGCGAAGCCAATCCCCTGTGAGCCACCGCTTTTTGAAAATATAGCGGTATTGATGCCGATGAGTTCACCGTGCGCCGTGATCAGCGCGCCACCGGAATTACCGGGGTTGATGGCGGCATCGGTCTGGATAAAATTTTCAAAGGTATTGATGCCGAGCATGTTGCGCCCGGTGGCGCTGACTATGCCCGAGGTCACCGTCTGGCCGACGCCAAAGGGATTGCCAATGGCCAGCACTACGTCGCCGACCCGGAGTTTCTGCGTATCGCCGAGGGTGATGGCGGGCAGATCCGGAAGATTGATTTTCAGCACCGCGAGATCCGTTTCCGGATCTGCGCCCACCAGTTTTGCTTCGGCAGTTTTTCCGTTTTTCAGCGCTACCTGTATTTCGTCAGCGGCGGCGATGACATGGTTATTGGTCAGAATATAACCCTGTGGACTGACAATTACCCCTGAGCCGAGGCTGGACTCGGTTCGCTGGCGGGGACGCCGGGTGTTGTCGCCAAAGAAATAGCGGAAAATAGGATCGTTGGCAAAAGGATGGCGGGTCTCGGAAATCGTTTTGCGGGTGTAAACATTGACGACGGCGGGGGCGGCGCGTTCAACGGCGTCGGCATAGGAAACCGGGCCGGTATTGGAATGACGGCCGAGGTTGCTCTGTTTGAATTCGACCACCGGCTTGTCATTTTCGCTGATTGAACGGTTTAAATCAGGTAGTAACGCCGGAAACAGATAGAGCAGCACAAAGGCGAACGCCAGACCAATGGTGGCGAACTGAAAAATGAACGGAATCGTTTTACTTATACGCATTGTGTTAAAAAATATTGGATACTGTGATCTGCTATCTTAACCCAAGAGGAAACACTGCGCATGGTGCAACTGAGTAAGCTTGTAAATTATACGGATACTCTGCTGACAAGTGGACGTTTTCGGGATTATTGCCCGAATGGCCTGCAGGTGGAAGGGCGTCCTGAGATTCGCAAACTGGTATGCGGAGTGAGCGCCTGTCAGGCTTTGATCGATGCAGCGGTGGCGGCGAAAGCGGATGCGTTGCTGGTGCATCATGGTTATTTCTGGAAAGGCGAAGCCGGGCCCATCACGGGCATGAAAATGCGCCGCATCAAGGCATTACTGGATGCCGGAATCAGTCTGTTAGCCTGGCATTTGCCCCTCGATGCCCATCCGGAGCTGGGTAATAATGCGCAACTGGGGCAGAAGCTGGGGTTAATCCCGGAAAACTCTTTTCCTGAACAGGATGAGGCGGCGGTCGGTCTGCGTGGCCGGTTGGCGGAGCCGATGGCGGCTGAGGCTTTCGCGGTACAAATAGAACAGATATTACAGCGCCCACCTTTGCATATTGCGCCCAATCAGCGACCGATAAAAACCATCGCCTGGTGCAGCGGTGGCGCGCAGGCTTATATTGAAGCGGCGGCGGATGCCGGGATGGATGCCTATTTAACCGGCGAGGTGTCTGAACAAACTTTTCACCTTGCTCAGGAGCGGGATATTCATTTTTTTGCCGCCGGCCATCATGCCACCGAACGCTACGGCGTACAGGCGTTGGCGGCGCATTTATCACAAAAATTTAACATCGAAAGTGAATTTATCGATGTTTTAAACCCAGTCTAACTTATTGAAATACTAAGGTTTATCCAAACGCTTCTTGACCACGGCAGTGGAATCATAGACAATACGCGCGCTCTGGATTGCAGGATAATTATAATATCCTGAAATACTAAACAAATT
>WFVC01000070.1 GCA_015491815.1 Gammaproteobacteria bacterium
ATTAATTCCGCCGTTCGTGGTGAAGTCCTGAGCCTGACGAAGGGGCGAACCATGAACGCTAAGCATTGTAAAATCATAATGTTATATGGTTCACCCTTCGACAGGCTCAGGGCGAACGGAATTAATCAGAGGTTCCTTAGCAGATTGGTTGTTATTGTTTCCGGCAATTTAAGGATAACTACATGAATGCCCTTGAAGACCTGAAAAAACAGGCCAAAAGTGTGCTGAAAGACAAAGAGCAGGCCACCGGTAAAAACGAATCACTCGCCGCCTTTCACCATGGCGAGGTCACCAATGCGCTGGAAAAAATTCATGAATATCTGAACGCTTTTCTGGAACAGCTGCGTATCGTCGAACCTTCCGTTGAAGTCAGCCTTGAAGTTAATAATACCGGCCACATCAATGGCCTCAAGGCCCAGAACTACCGCCTTTACACTGAAAACACATTTGAGCAACTCAGCGTCGGCTTCAGTTTCATTCTTCAATGCAGCCAACGCCAATGTCAGATTAGCGACATCGACGAAGCCGAACGCGACAAACTAAAAAACAAACTGCGCCACCTTGGACTGGAGATTAATCACCGCGAGGGCGAACATCTTGAAATCAGCGGGCAGATCTCGGCCAGTCTGGTGTTCAGATCCAACTATGCCCGGCGACGGGTCAATCTGTCGATCAACAATATTCTGTCCAGCGAACTGAAAACTTACGAAATCGATCCTGACAATATTGATGATGCCTTCATCAATCATCTCGGCAATTACCTGCTGCATCGTGACAATGCCTTTATTGAAACGATTATGCAGCAGGAAAAAGATTCCGCCGCCATTCAATCCTATAACGAGGAAGAAGATGATCCCGAGCCAACCCTGACTGAAATGATGGAATCCTCTCTGGTCAATAATCTGTTCAAGGATCGCCAGCAACTCTATCTCACCTATCATGAACGCATCAAGGAACTCACTTCCCGTGATGAGAAAATTTCTCTCGGCCGCAGCAGTAAATGTGATTTCATTATTAAATCTGACTGCGCCTCACGTCAGCATGCTTCGCTGTCCTATCGTCGGGGAAAGTTTATCGTTTCAGACAACAGCACCAACGGCACCTTTATCAAACCACAGGGCAACAAGGAAATATATATTCACAGCGAGGACTATCCTCTCAGCGGCTCCGGTTTTATCAGTCTGGGAGAATCGATCTCGGTGGACAATGAACACCTGATTTATTATTCCTGTCAATAATACAAGCCCTCTCAAATAATCGAAAACAGCATGAATGAAATAAGTCTCCTGCGTCCTGATGACTGGCATCTGCATGTGCGCGATGGCCGGGTGCTCAATGATGTTATTCCGGACAGCGCCCGACGCTTTGCCCGCGCCATCATTATGCCTAATCTCAAACCGCCGGTGACCACCGTTGAACAGGCGCTTGACTACCGGCAGCGCATACTCGCGGCTGTACCGGAAAATCTGTCATTTGAACCGCTGATGACGCTTTATCTTACCGACAACACAAGCGCAGATGAGATCAGACTCGCCGCCGACAATCCGCACATCCATGCACTGAAATATTATCCTGCCGGCGCCACTACCAATTCCGATGCAGGCGTCTCCTCTATCGACAAAATATATCCGGTCATTGAGATCATGGCCGAGGCAGGTCTGCCGCTTCTTGTGCATGGTGAAGTCACTGACAGCCGCGTTGATATTTTTGATCGTGAAAATGTTTTTATCGATAGCGTACTCACGCCACTTTTAAAACGCTTCCCGCAACTGCGTCTGGTGCTGGAACATATTACAACGTCTCATGCGGTCGAGTTTGTCAGCAGCATGCCTGACAATATTGCCGCAACGATTACGCCCCATCACTTGTTAATGAACCGCAACGCTATTTTCAGCGGCGGCATCCGCCCGCATCATTACTGCCTGCCTGTTTTAAAACGGGAAACACACCGACAGGCGCTGATCGAAGCCGCCACCAGCGGCAAGCCGAAATTTTTCCTCGGCACCGACAGCGCCCCTCATGCGCAAAAAACCAAAGAAAGCGCCTGCGGATGCGCCGGCATGTACAGTGCTCACGCCGCGATCGAACTCTATACCGAAGCCTTTGATGAAGCCAACGCGCTGGATAAGCTGGAAGGCTTTGCCTCCTGCTTTGGCGCGGATTTCTACCGCCTGCCACGCAACACTCAAACCATAAAACTCATAAAAGAAGACTGGCGGGTTGCAGACAGCCTGACCTTTGCGGATGAAAAACTGATCCCGCTGCGCGCCGGTGAAACGGTTCACTGGAAACTGCTGCAAAAATAATTTCACCGCTCTGAAACAGTCAACACTATTCCCTGACTGACAAATTACATGAAGGTATAACCTTTGGACTATACGATAACCTGATAAAAAGGTGGTATTTTTATAACATAAGGAAGCTCTGATTAATTCCGTTCACCCTTCGACAAGCTCAGGGCGAACGGAATTAATCAGAGCTTCCATAATAATCAACAGGAAAGGGGAGGACAGGATTGTGCGTAATTTAACAAATATATTTTTTAGCAGGCTTTTTGTCTGCGCGATGCTTCTCGGATCAACCGGCGCAGCCAGCGCTGATAATTTTATCTCATTAGACATTAGCAGCTCCGTTTCCACCATTGCCCGAGGCATCAATAACAACGGCATTGTCGTGGGAACCTATGAAGACACCTCCGGTGATATACAGGGCTTCACCTATAACAGCAACAATGGCGTCTATGATTTTTATCCTGCGGTTGGAACCCGGGTCACCAGCCTCAGGGGAATCAACGACGCCAGCAATATGGTTGGCGCTCACTGGAGTGCTTCAGGAATCGCTTTCCAGGGTTTCTATGATAACGGAACAAGCATTGACAGTATCTCGGTTCCGGGTTCTGTCTGGACCCAGACCAACGATGTCAATAATACCGGCCTGATGACTGGAGAATATAGCGTCATAGCGGGGACAACGGAGACATCCAGTTATCTCTATGACGGAAGCAGTTTCTCGACTTTTGCCAGCCCCGGCGCGAGCAGAACAAGAGCGTTTGGAATAAATGACAGCGGCATAATAGTGGGAGATTACACCGAGTCAGGAAACACCTATGGATTTATCTATGATGGAACCCGCTTTACCCAACTTTCAGTCCTGGATTCCCTGCGCACCAGCGCCAGAGGAATAGATAACGCGGGAAACATTGTCGGCAACTACCAGGATGCGGCTGGACGCGGTCATGGCTTTATCTATGATGGGGATGTCTTCACTACCATTGATGTGGATTTCGTTGGCGCATATGGCACCAAAATCATTGGCATCAATGAACTTGGTCAGATCGTGGGACGTTATAAATTCGAAGGAAAAGAATATGGCTTTGTCGGTGTCTCTCCAGTGCCCGTCCCCGCTTCCCTCTTCCTGCTTGGCTCGGGTCTCTTAGGCTTGCTTGGTATAGCAAGGAGAAAATCACATGCTTAGATCATATCAATAATCCTGCACAAAAAGCCCTGCCTATTATGCAGGGCTTTTTTGTGCAGACAATAAAATACATACGCGATCGGAATTTTGATCAGTTCCAGCCCTGTTTCAACTATTCAATAAATCGGACTCACCTTCAGTCCCTGTTTTTCCAGCAAACGAAGTAGACCTTTTTCTCCTGTCAAGTGCAGAGCGCCGACGGCAATAAAGGCATTGCCTTCTTTCAGGCGGGCTTGCATGCGTTGCAACATGCGAAGATTACGATCGTCGATAATTATTTTCTGAAAATAAGCGGCAACGCCGTCATCGCCCTTATCCATATAACGTTCACTCAATTCACGCACGCCTTCGAGATCGCGTTGTATATACAGTTCAAGTAATTCCGCCAGCATCACCTGCCCCGCATCATAATCACGTACGGCATCCCTGAGCATGTTGATCTGTTGCGTTAAGGGCATATTCTCAAATACGGCCAGCTGTTCATCAATGGTTTCCAGACCGTAGACTTTTTTACCCGTTGCCTGCGCCTGTTGGAATAACACCAGATCCAGAAACTGGCCGGTTTCGGTTTTTGGCATGCTCAGGGTCGTCGCCACCGCCCAGGGTTTCATTCGTTCAACCAGCATCTCGGGAATACCGTATTTCGCCAGAAGCGTAACGCTGTCCTGATAAAGACGAGCATCGATCAAGCTTTTTAATGTGGTGTCATCCGTATAGAACATGCGCTGACTGGATTGCAGCAGATTTTCCATATTCATATCCAGCTCGGCGCTGAAACTGTCGGCCCGATCGAAAATTGTTTTCACTGCCGGCGCAAGCTTCAGCACGCGGGGATCTTCGCTGTGCATGGTGCCCAGAAGATAACTCGGACGGGGACTCGCGCCTTCGATTTTCCACAACAGTCCCCGGCTCTGTCCGCTATCGGCCTGCGCCTGCAGCGACAGGGCGAGCACTAAAAACAGCAGGTGGAAAAGTTTTCTTGTCGTATTGAAGATCAGCATTGCGGGACTCTGCGGACAGCGGTTCGAAATGGCTATGTTAGAACGTATCGGCCGGTGAATACATCGCTATTTTCATCTATCTGGGGTATTCTCCGCCCATGAATGACAAGGCCAATTTAACTAAAATTTCAAAACGCTTCCGGGGCTTTCTGCCGGTGGTGGTGGATGTGGAAACTGCCGGTTTTGATGCTGACAAACATGCGTTGCTGGAAATCGCTGCGATTCCTATTCTTATGAATGCCGAAGACAGGGTTTATCCGGCGGAAACCTTTTCCTGCCATGTCGAGCCTTTTCCCGATGCGGTGCTGGATCCCAAAGCGCTGGAGTTTACCGGCATCGATCCCTTTCATCCGTTTCGCATGGCGAAATCAGAGAAGGAGTCCCTGCAGTCTATTTTTGATCCCATCAACCGTTACCTGAAAGACACCGGCTGCAGCCGCGCCATTCTGGTCGGCCATAATCCTTTTTTTGATCTTGGTTTTATCAAGGCCGCCGCCAACCGTTGCAAGTTTAAAAAAACGCCCTTTCATCAGTTCAGCACCTTTGACACCGCCACCCTCGGCGGACTGGCCTTTGGGCAAACGGTGCTAGCGCGCGCCGCGCAGGAAGCCGGAATAAGCTGGGATAACGACGCGGCGCATTCCGCAATTTACGATACCGAGCGCACCGCCGAACTGTTCTGTCATATCGTTAATCAGTGGGGCGCATTTCAGCAGGCGGCAAAAGCTGAAAAATAAAAAAACGCCGCAAGCTTAAAGACTGCGGCGTATTTGTAGGTACGATTTCAATCGTACCGAGGGGGGGGAAGTACGACTGAAGTCATACCTACAGCCGTACCTACAATGGTATTAAATCAGGCAATGGTATTAAATCAGGCAATGGTATTAAATCAGGCTTCGGCTTTAGCCTTGTCTACGGCTTCCTGCACCATCTTTTTCAGTTCGCCTTTCTGAAATAATTCCAGGGTGATATCACAGCCGCCAATCAATTCACCGTTGATATAAATCTGCGGGAAGGTCGGCCAGTCGGCATAACGCGGCAGGTTTTCAAAAATTTCAGGATCCATCAGCACATTGACATGAGCGAATTCACGTTCGCAGTTCATCAATGCCTGCGCGGCGCGACTGGAAAAACCACACTGTGGCATTTTGGGGGTGCCCTTCATAAAAATAACAACAGGGTTGTTTTCGACCTGCTGCTTGATGCGTTCCATTACGTCCATACAACTATACCTCGATTGACAAAAATTACAGGGGGGGCGCTTGCCGCCAAAGGCCGCCATTCTAGCGCATCCGGTTCGAAAAGCGAATACCTGATTTTATTACTCAGGTATATTGCCGCCTTCTGCGACTCCAGTGTATTGGGTCACATTCCCCGGATTTCAAGCCGGCAGGTGGGTTTGCAGCCAGAGTTCCAGCAGCGCCAGATGCCAGAGCTTGCTGCCACGCAAAGCGGTAAAGTGTTGATCCGGCTCGGATAATAACCTGTCGACATAGCTGCGCGCGTACAGATCACGCTGACGGCAGGCGTCTGAATTAAGAATATCGCGCATGAAATCCAGAAACTCCCCGCGCACGTATTTCAACGCCGGCATGGGAAAATAGCCCTTGGGCCGGTCAATAATGGCGTCGGGCAGCAAGCCCCGGGAAATCGTTTTCAGCACATGCTTGCCGCCGGAGCCGAGCTTCAGTTCCGGCGGCATGCTCGCAGCCAGCTCCACCAGTTTTTGATCCAGAAACGGCACCCGCGCTTCCAGCCCCCAGGCCATGGTCATATTATCCACCCGTTTGACCGGATCATCGACGATCAGGGTGGTGACATCCATGTGCAGGACCCGATCGATAAAACTGTCCGCCAGCGGCTCGGCCAGCAGCTCGGCAATCCGCATGCGGGTCTCATCCGCGCCCCGGTATTTCTCTGTCACCATTTGCAGAAATTCCGCGTGAGGACGATCAAAATAATATTTACCGAAACGCTCGACATCCAGATGATTGTTATCCGCCTGCATTTGCTCAAACCAGAAGTAGCCGGCAAACAGTTCATCCGCGCCCTGCCCGCTCTGCACCACTTTGACCTGTTGCGAAACTTTTTCCGAGAGCAGATAAAAAGCCACCGCGTCCTGGCCGAACATGGGTTCGGCCATCGCCTGCACCGCTTCCGGCAGACGGGTGAGCACTTCTGAATTGGGGATCAGGATCTTGTGATGACGGGTCTGATAGCGCTCCACGATTTGATCGGAAAACTCAAACTCACTGCCTTTTTCCTCGGGCTGATCTTCAAAACCAATCGAGAAGGTCAGCAGATCCGATACCCCGGCTTCGGCCAGCAACGCCACCAGCAAACTGGAATCCAGCCCCCCGGAAAGCAGTACGCCCACCGGCACATCAGCAATATCCAGCCGCAGTCGCACGGCCTCGCGCAGGGCGTCATGAATGGCGTCCGTCCACTGCGCCTCGCTCATAGCCTGTGGCGGACGCTGGGCTTTCAGATGCCAGTAGCGGGTTTCCACCACATCGGCGCGGCTATCAATAATCATGCCCGTGCCCGGCGTTAACTTGCGCACGCCTTTTAAGATCGTATGCGGCGCAGGCACCACGCCGTGCAGGGTAAACTGATGATGCAGGGCCACCGGATCAATCCCGGTGTCCACCCCACCTGCAGCGAGCAGCGCCTGCGGATTGGAGGCAAAGCGAAAATGATCGCCATCCAGTGAATAATACAGCGGCTTGATGCCCATGCGATCGCGGGCGACGAACAGGTGTTGCTGCTGCATGTCCCAGATAGCAAAGGCGAACATGCCGTGCAGGTATTCGGGACAGCGTTCGCCCCACTTGTGCCAGGCCTTGATGATGACTTCCGAATCGCCTTCCGAGGAAAACTGATAGCCTTCCTGCTGCAACTGTGCGCGCAACGCTTTGTAATTATAAATGGCGCCGTTGAACACCAGCGCCAGTTTCAACTCTTCATCGATCAGGGGCTGGTTGGAACGCTCGGACAGATCGATCACCGCCAGTCGCCGATGTCCCAGTGCGATCGATCCCGCCGACCAGCGACCTTCAAAGTCCGGCCCACGCTTCGCCAACGCTGGCAACATACGCGCGACCGCATCGCGATCAGCCGGCGCGCCGTTAAATTTTAATTCACCGCAAATTCCGCACATGGTAATTTCAGATACAAGAGTAAAGATAAAAGATACAGGGTAGCGGTTATTCCACACCTTGTATCTTTACGCTTTTATCCTGTCTCTATATTCCCCCATCCCCCGCCGCCGGGGGTTTCAATCGTTAATACATCGCCGGCTTTGACTTCCCGGTTAACTTTACCGGCAAGCGGTTCGCCATTGAGCTGGTTAGATCCGGGCTTGCCGGGCTGACCGCCGTTCAGTCCCCAGGGGGCATGGCGACGGCGTTCGGTTAATAAGGTAATGGAGGCGGGCTGTAAAAATTCAAATTCCCGGATCAGGCCATCACCGCCACGATGCCGGCCCGCCCCGCCCGAGTCCCGGCGCAGGGCATAACGGCGCACGCGCAAGGGATAATGCATTTCCAGCACTTCGATCGGCGTATTGCGGGTGTTGGTCATGTGGGTCTGAATCGCAGATGCGCCTGCGCCCTGTGATCCTGCGCCGCTGCCGCCGCCGATGGTTTCATAATAATCCCAGTTAGCCGCTTTAGATCCAGCCCCCGCATAGCCCATAGCCAGATTGTTCATGCTGCCGTGACTGGCCGCCGGGATTAATTCCGGCAAAGCCTGCGCCAGCGCGCCCATGATCACATCGACAATGCGGGTGCTGGTTTCCACATTACCGGCGGCCACCGCCGCCGGACGTTGAGCATTGAGCAAGCAGCCTTCCGGCGCACGAATCGTAATCGGCCGAAAACTACCGGCGCAGGCCGGCGTTTGCGCCGGCATCAAACAGCGGAAAACATAAAACACGGCGGCGGCCGCTACCGATAAGGGGCAATTGATATTACCGGCGACCTGCGCCGCCGTTCCCCTGAAATCCGCCAGCACCTGACCAGCGCGAATGCTTAATTTTACCCTGATGGGAATATCCAGCCCGCCCATGCCGTCATCATCCATCACATCGGTGAAGGCATAATCGCCATCCGGGATCTCAGCCAGCGCAGAGATCGCCAGCCTTTGCGCATAGTCATTGAGCTCATCCAGCCCCTGCTGATAGGCCTGTACTCCCAGCGATTCAATCAGGATCTGCAGGCGTTGCACGCCACTCAGGTTGGCGGAGATCTGCGCGGCCAGATCGCCCTCTCCCGATTCACCGCTGCGGGTCGCCCCGGTGATGGCCTGTAACTGCGCGTTATCCCGTTTTCCGGCAACGATAATGCGAGTCGGCGGAATGACCAGTCCTTCTTCTTCCAGCGTGCGCGACAGGGGCATGGATCCGGGCGACGCCGCGCCGATGTCGGCATGGTGCGCGCGGTTGGCGACAAAGGCGATCAGTCGCCCGTCCACAAACAGCGGCGCGATCAGGGTCACATCGGGCAAATGGGTGCCGCCCATAAACGGATCATTGAGAATAATCATATCGCCGGGCCGCCAGTCCAGCCCCGAGACAATGTCGCGCATGGCATAGGCCATGCTGCCCAGATGCACCGGAATATGCGCGGCCTGCGCGCAGAGTTCACCGCCTGCATCGAACACCGCGCAGGAGAAATCCAGCCGATCGCGAATATTGGGCGAAAAGGCCGCCCGCTGCAGCACTGCGCCCATTTCATCACAAATGGCGTTCAGGCGGCTGGCGAAAATACTCAGTTCAATGGCGTCCATAGGCCGCAGAGTGTACCCGACCCCTTGACGCGACTCCACATGCCCGGCTTAATTCAACGGCCTGCTTCAGGCCGGGGTTAGAGGGGAAATTATATTTGACTAAAACGCTTGGTTTTTATATGATGCCCCCACAATTTACAATTGATATGTTGACTGAATTTAAATAACACGAACAAGGAGATTTTTTCTCATGGCACACGAACTGCCCGCATTACCTTACGCACAAGACGCTTTGCAGCCTCATATTTCCGCCGAAACGCTGGAATACCACTATGGCAAACATCATCAGACCTATGTCACCAACCTGAATAATCTGATCAAGGGCACCGAATTCGAAAACGCCTCGCTTGAAGACATCATCATGAAAGCCGACGGCGGTCTGTTCAACAATGCCGCCCAGGTCTGGAACCACACTTTTTACTGGAACGGCATGAGCCCCAACGGCGGCGGTGAACCAGGCGGCGCACTGGCGGACGCCATCAATGCCGCGTTCGGCTCGTTTGCTGAATTCAAGGAAAAATTCGCCACCTCCTGCGCCACCAACTTCGGCTCCGGCTGGACCTGGCTGGTTAAAAACAGCGACGGTAAACTGGAAATCGTCAACACCAGCAACGCCGCCAACCCGATGACCAACGGCCAGACTCCGATCTTGACCTGCGACGTCTGGGAGCATGCTTATTACATCGACTACCGCAATGCGCGGCCAAAATATGTCGAAAGCTTCTGGAATCTGGTTAACTGGGATTTCGTCGCGAAAAACTTCGGCTAGGCATCATCCCTGCAGGTTTGACTTCAGTCGAACGGGGCGGGTGAAACGGCTGTGAACTTCGAACCCGTACGGCTGAAGCCGTACCTACAGCCGTATCGATAACGACGCCCCCCCTGTAGGTTCGACTTCAGTCGAACAGGAGCGGAGGAAACGGCTAGGGACTTCGAACCCGTACGGCTGAAGCCGTACCTGCAGCCCTAGCCACAGTGACAGAGTAGTTTATTGTCCCCATTCCCCCGGCTGAATTTGCCCCTGACATAAGAAACCGCTAAAATTGCCTGTTTTCGGCAGTCTCCAAAAGAGACTGCCTTTTTGTTTTAAGGCGATGAAGTCACTATGAACGCGCATCTGATGCAAAATTATGCCCCTCTGCCCGTCACCTTTGCAAAAGGCGAAGGCGCCTGGTTGTGGGACAAAGAAGGCCGCAAGTATCTCGATGCATTAAGCGGCGTCGCGGTCTGTGGACTGGGTCATGCCCACCCGGCGGTTGCAAAGGCGATTTGCGAACAGGCCGGTACGCTGATGCATACCTCCAACTGGTATCACATCGAACATCAGGAAACCCTGGCGGAAAAACTCACGGCGCTGGCCGGGATGGATCGCGTGTTCTTCAGCAACTCCGGCGCCGAAGCCAACGAAGCGGCAATTAAACTGGCGCGGCTCTACGGCCATCAGAAAGACATCAACAACCCGGCCATCATCGTCATGGACGGCAGTTTTCACGGGCGCACCATGGCCACCCTTACCGCGACCGGCAACCGCAAGGTGCAGGCCGGCTTCGAACCACTGGTGCAGGGCTTTGCGCGCGCGCCCTTTAACGATCTGAGCGCGCTGGAAACCATTGCGCAAAACAATAACGATGTGGTGGCGATACTGGTGGAACCGGTCATCGGTGAAGGCGGCATTCAGATCCCCGATGACGATTACCTGCCCGGCATTCGCAAACTCTGCGACGATAACGGCTGGCTGATGATCCTCGATGAAATCCAGACCGGCATCGGCCGCACCGGTCAATGGTTCGCTTTTCAACACAGCAACAGCACACCGGACATCATGACCCTCGCCAAAGGCCTCGGCAACGGCGCCCCCATTGGCGCCTGTCTGGCCAAAGGCGGGGCCGCCGAACTGTTTCAGCCCGGTCACCATGGCAGCACCTATGGCGGCAACCCGCTGGTTTGCGCAGCCGCCTTAGCCGTGCTCGATACGCTGGAAAAACAACAGTTGAATACACGCGTCGCGCAACTCGGCGAGCGCATGCTAAGCAATTTCAAAACCGCGCTGGCCGATGTCGAAGGCGTCAGCGGGATTCGCGGCCTCGGTCTGATGCTGGCGATTGAACTGGATCGTCCCTGTGCTGAAATTCTGCAACAGGCGCTGGACGCCGGCCTGCTGTTGAACGTTACCGCCGGTAATGTGGTGCGTCTGTTGCCGCCGTTGATTATTACTGATGATGAAGCCGAACAGATTGTCCGGCTCACGACTGAACTCATCAAAACCTTTCTCGATACGCCACCCGCTTAACTGCGCGAGGGTTTTCCCATGACTCAACATTTTCTTACTTTGCTGGATGTCGATGCGTCCGATCTGAAAAAAATAATTCAGCGCGCGATTGAATTAAAAACCATGCAAAAAGCCGGTAAAGCCTATGCGCCGTTTGCCGGTCGCGTGCTGGGCATGATCTTCGACAAGGCTTCCACCCGCACCCGCGTCTCCTTTGAAACCGCGATGGCGCACTTTGGCGGCCACGCTATTTTTCTTTCCCCCCGCGATACCCAGTTGGGACGCGGCGAACCGGTGGAAGACAGCGCCCGGGTGCTGTCCAGCATGGTCGATGCGGTTATGATCCGCACCTTCTCCCATGAACTGGTGGAACGCTTCGCCGAGTATTCCAGCGTGCCGGTGATCAATGCGCTCACCGATATTTATCATCCCTGTCAGCTGCTGGCTGATGTGCAGGCTTACACCGAACAACGCGGCGATATCAGCGGGCGCACGGTCGCCTGGATTGGCGATGGCAACAATATGTGTCACTCCTATATCAATGCCGCCAGGCAGTTTGATTTCAAACTCAACATCGCCACTCCACCCGGCTATGAACCGGACGCGGCGATCGTCGCCGCCGCCGGTGATCGCATCAAACTCAGCCACTCTCCTCAGGAAGCAGCAAGCGGCGCGGATCTGATCACCACCGATGTCTGGGCCAGCATGGGACAGGAAGAAGAGCAGAAAAAACGCGAACAGGATTTTGCCGGATTCGAAGTGAATCAGGCCTTAATGGCATTGGCAAACAAGGATGCGGTCTTCACCCACTGCCTGCCCGCCCATCGCGGCGAAGAAGTCAGCGCCGAGGTGATTGATGGCGCGCAGAGCATCACCTGGGTCGCGGCTGAAAACCGCCTGCACAGTCAGAAAGCCCTGCTGGAATATTTGCTGAACAGTTAAACTTCGGCGCCGGTACGGGATGGCCTGCAGAAACGGCCAGGGGAGCTTCGAACCTGTACGGCTCACCTGTGCACCCTGTCGGGCATTTCACCCGAAGGGTAGAAGCCGTACCTACGGCCGTATCGACAACGATGCCCCCCTGTAGGTTCGACTTCAGTCGAACAGGGCGGGTGAAACAGCCGGGGGAGCTTCGAACCTGTACGGCTGAAGCCGTACCTACAGCCGTACCTGCAGCCGTACCTACAGCCGTACCTGCAGCCGTACCTACAGCCGTACCTGCAGATAAAGACCTGCCGCTAAAGTTTCCCGGCCGTTTCGCCGTTAAAAAAATCATGCATTTCATGACTTCCCTGTTATTCAGTATTTTACTCCTTGTGCTCACCGCCAACGGCGCGCAGGCCGGCAGCCTGAACGATGGCCTGCGCGCCTTCAATGCCGGAAATTATGCGCAGGCCATGGCCGAATGGAAGCCGCTGGCGGAGAAAAATGATCCGGACGCCCTCTACAACATCGGCCTGCTGTACATGAAAGGGCTGGGGGTTGAACAGGACTACCGCGCCGCCAAACACTGGTTCAAGCAGGCGGCCAAATACGGCAGCGTCGATGCGGCCTACAATCTGGGGGTGATGTATAAACAGCGCCGCTTTGGTTATCCCAGCAGTAAGGACGCGCTTTACTGGTGGCGACAGGCGGCGGAACGCGGTCATCCGGAATCCCAGTTTAACCTCGGCGTGATGCTGGCCTACGGCA
>WFVC01000071.1 GCA_015491815.1 Gammaproteobacteria bacterium
GATAACTTTAGCTGAATTGATTTATTTAGCTTTAGAGAAATTAAAATAACCACTGAATGTTTGTGGTGATACAAATTCGAGACAATCTTAAGGAGAATATAAAACCATGATAAGTAAAAAATCATGTAACTCTTTGGATACAAAAGGGAAAAATGGCGCGCCCGGCACGATTCGAACGTGCGACCGCCTGGTTCGTAGCCAGGTACTCTATCCAGCTGAGCTACGGGCGCTTTGGGTTTGTTCTCAGGATGAATCCGTTGCCAGAGCCCTTCCCGAGAAGGCGCGTATTCTAGCAAAGCAAAAAGCTTTATGCGAATCTTCTGTCGTTTTTTACAGGATATTATTTTGTTTTATTGTCGAGTGAAATTTGCGGGTATTAGTGGCTGTGTCCAGCTCCACCCTGACCCATTGCAGGCATCTCGTCCAATCCGGTTTTTTTATTCTGCCGATGCGGCGTTTGTTCCGGGGGCAGTAGCTGATTGTCAATTCTCTCCAGTTTGTCGTCCTTAAAAAACAGGGTCAGGTGTTGTTTAAACATTTCTCCACCACCGGGCTTAAAGGTAAAGGGATAGTCCCAGCGCTGGGGGTGGAAGGGGTCGCGGAGTATGGGGCTACCGAGAACGAAGAGCACCTGACGCGTGCTCATGCCAATTTTTAGCTGCTCGACCTGTTCGGGATCCAGCGTATTGCCCTGCTGCACGTCAATTTTGTAAACGCTGCAGGCGTTGATGCCGAAGCTTAGAAAAATAAATGTGATTATATTGAGAAAGATTCGCATTTGTATCAACGGACTTAGTATAATGACTAATTATCAACGCAGCATGATAACTGAATCGAGCAATAACGGGTAGCAGGAGTGGAAAATGGATAGCAAAGATCTAAAAAGCGCAGGACTCAAGGCAACTCTGCCGCGCCTGAAAATTTTGACTTTCCTGCAGTCCAGCCCGGTTCGGCACATGAGCGCCGAAGATGTTTATAAGGCCATGCTGGAGAGTGGAGAAGATGTGGGGCTGGCGACGGTTTATCGCGTATTGACCCAGTTTGAGTCCGCCGGTTTGGTAACCCGCCATCATTTCGATGAAGGGCATTCAGTTTTTGAGCTGAATCTGGGGGAGCATCATGATCATATTTTATGTGTAAAATGCGGCAAAGTAGACGAGTTTACCGATCAGGTCATTGAAGAACGTCAGCATGAGATTGCCAAAAAACAGGGCTATACCATTACCGATCATGCGCTGGTTATTTATGGCGTTTGTCCTGATTGTCAGAACGCATAGATTTTGGTGAATATTGCACCAGTGTGATTTCGCCGTTTATTTGCGAACTATCCTTACACCTGCGCGTCTTCGATCATTTCCTGTGCATGGTTAAGTGTTTGTTCGGTAATTTTCACGCCGCCGAGCATGCGTGCAATTTCATCGATGCGCTCTGCTTCAGACAATTTGCGGATTTCGCTGCTGGTGTGATTGGCTCCGGCCTGTTTGTTGACCTGCAAATGCTGATGACCGAGCGCGGCGACCTGAGGCAGATGGGTGACGCAGATCACCTGTTGTTGGTTGCCCAGCTCACGCAATTGACGGCCGACGATTTCCGCGACGCGTCCGCCGATGCCGACATCGACTTCATCGAAAATCAGGGTCGGACTGAGTGACACATCGGCGCTGATAACCTGAATCGCCAGACTGATGCGCGACAGTTCTCCGCCTGAGGCGACCTTGTTTAAAGGTTTGAGTGGCTGGCCGGGGTTGGCGCTGACCATAAATTCGGCCTGTTCCTGTCCCTGTTTTGAAAAAGTCCCGTCTCCACGCGGGCTTAATGTGATTTCAAAACGGCCGTCTTCCATCCCCAGTTGCTGCATGCGTTCGCTGATCTGTCTGGCGAGTTTCCTGGCCGCTTTTTCCCGGCTCTGGGTGAGTTTGCGGGCGCGGGCGAGATATTCGGTGCGCGCCTGTTCGATATCCTCCTGCAGGCGTCCGGCGCGGATGTCCGCCTGTTCCAGCGTGCTCAGTTCTTCCTGCAAACGGCTCAATAGCGCCGGTAGTTCGGCGGCGCTAACCTGATGCTTGCGCGACAGATCGGTGATGCCGCCCAGCCGTTCTTCGATCTCGGCCAGCCGCTGTGGGTCGAGCGCGAGATTGTCGCGGTAATGGCGCAGTTCACTGACCGCCTCGTTGATCTGAATGCCGGCGCTATCGAGCAGTTCGGCGGCGCCGGCCAGCGCGGAATCCATCGCGGCGAGTTCGTGTAAATCGGACAGGCTCTGGTTCAGCAGGGTGAGGACTGCCGCCTGTTCATTTTCTTCCAGCCGGTTGAGGATCTGATCGCTGCTTTGCAGAATCTGGCGGGCATTGGCCAGACGTTTATGTTCGGCATCCAGTTCATCGGCTTCGCCTTCGGCCAGATTCAGGCTTTCGAGTTCACCGACCTGATAGCGCAGCAGTTCGAGACGGGAGGCGCGTTCACTGCGCGCCTGTTCCAGTTCCTGCATATCCTTGTTGAGCGACTGCCATTGTGAATACGCCTGCGCCACGGCCGTGAGCAAACTCGGATGCCCGGCGTAATTGTCGAGTAACTGTTGCTGAATTTCGCGGCGCAGGAGACTGTGATGTTCGTGCTGACCATGCAGATCCACCAGCATTTCTCCGAGTTCGCGCAGCAGGGTGACCGGGCAGGGTTTGCCGTTGATAAAGGCGCGGGAAGCGCCCTTGTTGCTGATGATGCGGCGGATGATGCATTCCTGTTCGCTTTCCAACTCATGTTCCCTGAGCCATTTTTCCGCCGCTGGCGCCTTGCGCGTATCAAAGGTCACGCTGATTTCCGCTTTCTCCGCGCCGTGGCGAATAACATTGCTGTCGGCGCGATCCCCCAGCGCCAGCCCCAGCGCATCGAGCAGGATGGACTTGCCCGCCCCGGTTTCACCGGTGAGTACCGTCATGCCCGCATCAAGAGCGAGGTCGAGTTTCTCGACGATGGCGAAATTCCAGATATGGATGTGGGTCAACATGAAGCGATTATACTCATTAGTCGTTGTTGTAGGTATGGCTGAAGGCGTACCTACATTAAGAATGCTCACCCCAGTGCATTTTGGCGCGCAGGATTTCAAAGTGGTTATGCTGGTGCGGGTGAATCAGGCGGATGCATTTGTCTTTTTTGCGGATCAGGATTTTGTCACCGGAGACCAGTCCCAGATTGATTTGCCCGTCGCAGGTGACCTGGGCGTGAGAGTGGATATTTTCCTTGACAATAATTTCGATTTTGCTGTCGCCGCTGACCACGATGGGCCGGTAGCTCATGCTGTGGGGGCAAATAGGCACGATCAATATCGCATCCACGCCGGGTTCGATGATGGGGCCGCCGCCGGATAGCGCATAGGCGGTGGAGCCGGTAGGGGTGGAGACGATCAGGCCGTCGGAGCGCATGCTGTTGAGGAAGCGCCCGTCCACCCAGGTTTCGGTTTCGATCATGCGCGCGACTTCCCATTTGTGCACCACCACATCGTTGAAGGCGTCGCTTTCACTGGAGGGGGAGTTTTTGTGCTGGACTTCGGCATTGAGCAGGATGCGCTGTTCCTCATCGTAGTCGCCGTTCAGCACTTCGTTGACGCTTTTTTCCATATCATCAGGGGAGATGTCCACCAGAAAACCCAGCCGCCCCAGATTGACCCCGAGCAGGGGCATGTCGTATTCGACCAGGGTGCGGGCGGCGGCGAGCAGGGTGCCGTCACCGCCGACAATAATAGTGAGATCGCAGGTTCGGCCAAGCTCATCGAGGCTGGCGCAGGGCAGATCCTGTTTGTTGAGAAGCTGACTGGTGCCGTGTTCCAGTAGAATGTCACAGCCCCGTTTTTGCAGCATCATGCCGAGCTCGCGCACCGTTTCCGCGACATGCGGGTTGCCGTATTTGCCGATCAGGCCGATTTTATTGAAGCTGTTATTCATTGTAATCTGGAGATTCCCCTGTTTATCGTTTCCATATAATATAG
>WFVC01000072.1 GCA_015491815.1 Gammaproteobacteria bacterium
ACTGTATTCAGCGGAGCGGGAGTATACGCTATGACTAATCGGATATAGAGGCGGATAAAAGCAGGCAGTAAAATGTTGCTCAATAATTAGCCGCTTGCCAAAGCAGCGATAGGAGTGAGGAAATAAAAATGATGTTGTATGTACGAACCGGATTTTTCATGGGCGCCATTGCTCTGCTGTCGGCCTGTGGCGGCGGCGATGTGGCAATTACCCCGGCGCTGAATCCCAATGATGCGCAGGCGCTGGAAGCTTCCGCGCTTAACGGCTTGTGGACGGGTGACTATACCCCAGCTGCAGGTCAGCCCTGTACGGATGTGCGCGGGCTGACTCTCAATGGACGCGTCTATGCGGTGTCGAAAGATTGTGATGTTATTCTTACCGGAAGTCTGACGCTGGATAGCGGCAATGGCACTGCTAGCATTACCTTTGATCTGTTCGATGCCAATGGCAGCGCAAACGGCAGTGCGGGTTTCAGTGGCGGCTATACCCTGAAAAGCCAGGTTAATGGCAGTCTTGACAATGGCGCCAGCTTGAATCTGTCATATGACACAGTTTTTGAGAACGACTCATCGCTTGTTTCGCTCGCGGATATCTGGGGATTTTCAGCCGGCACTTCGATCGAGCTTATTACTATCAGTGCCGATGGAAGCGCAACATCCGGACAAATTGGTGCGCCGGGGTGTAGCTATACGGGAAACTTTGGCATCATCGATACAGATTTCAATATCTATTCGGCCAACATAGAGGTTACTGGTTGTAATGATGCCAGCGTCAATGGTAGTTATACTGGTGTTGCTGGTCTTTTCGAGGCGGACAGGAAACTGGCCGTGCTGGTTGGTGATGGTACAAGCGCGTTTTTCGTTGAGTTGTTAAGGACGAGTATCGGTCCAACCAATTAAATTTGACAGCATCTCTCTGTATTGCGCGGGGTTTTAAATAATAATCTTCTCACCGGGTTTGATCGCAAAATGCGTTTCCAGATCCAGTTCCCGAATCAGTCTATCTACCGCCGCCTGACCATGCTCGGTTTGAATTTCAGCGAGAATCAGCATGGCGCTGTTGCGGTTATAACCGCTACTCATGCCGGTCTGTATGCTTAATAATTCGCGCGCGCGATCAATGGTCATGGTTTTAATCGTTTTGGCGTTGGCAGCCAGTAGGTACGATTTTAATCGTGCTATGCACGATTGAAGTCGTACCTACATGAGCAATCAGATTTTGAAGTCACCCAGTTTTTTACGCACACCAACATTCTTCAGTGTGACGTATTTGGGCATGCCGTTTTTGTAAGGCGGATAGTCTTCACCTTTAATCAAGGGTTCCAGATAGGTGCGGCATTTGGCGGTAATGCCAAAGCCATCCTTGCTGATGAAGCTGGCCGGCATCATTTTCTCAACATTGGCGACGCGGGACAGGGGCGCTTTGCCAACGGTCCACTTGTAAGGTTTGTTGGAGGTGCGTTTGATGGTCGGCATGATCGCATTTTCACCCTTGAGGGCGAACTGCACGGCGGCTTTACCCATCGCATAGGCCTGATCGACGTCGGTTTTCGAAGCGATATGACGGGCGGCGCGCTGCAGATAATCGGCCACGGCCCAGTGATATTTCAGGCCCAGTTCTTTTTGAATCATTTCCGCAACCACCGGCGCGGCGCCACCGAGCTGGCTGTGACCGAAGGCGTCTTTGAGTCCGGTTTCGGCAAGGAAGCGACCATCGGGCCAGGCCACGCCTTCAGAAACCACGACCGAGCAGTAGCCGTATTCCTTAACCTTGGCTTTGACATTGGCGAGGAATTTCTTCTGGTTGAATTTAACTTCGGGGAACAGAATCACGATGGGCAGATCGCAGTTTTCATCGGCGGCCAGACCACCGGCGGCGGCAATCCAGCCGGCGTGACGTCCCATCACTTCCAGTACGAAAACCTTGGTCGAGGTTTTGCACATGCTGGCGACGTCGAAGCTGGCTTCGCGGGTGGAGACAGCAATGTACTTGGCGACCGAACCGAAGCCGGGGCAGTTGTCGGTGATGGGCAGATCGTTATCGACGGTCTTGGGTACATGCACCGCCTGAATCGGATAGCCCATTTTTTTCGACAGCTGGGAAATTTTATGGCAGGTGTCAGCAGAGTCGCCGCCGCCATTATAGAAAAAGTAACCGATGTTATGCGCTTCGAAAACTTCGATTAAACGTTCGTATTCGCGCTGATTGTCTTCCAGGCTTTTCAGTTTGAAGCGGCAGGAGCCAAAAGCGCCGGAAGGCGTGTGGCGCAGGGCTTTAATCGCAGCGGCGGATTCCTTGCTGGTGTCGATCAGATCTTCGGTCAGCGCGCCGATGATGCCATTGCGACCGGCATAGACTTTGCCGATTTTGTTTTTGTGCTGACGCGCGGTTTCAATCACGCCACAGGCGCTGGCATTGATAACAGCGGTGACGCCGCCGGACTGGGCGTAAAAGGCGTTCATGGGTTTCGCTTTTGCTTTGCTCGTTGCTTTCTTTTTTACAGCCATGGAATTTCTCCCTTTCTGGTTAATTTTAAAAATGTATATGTTTTGAATAAATCATTGAGTGAAAAAACGAAACCCGCCAGGTGCAGGCCTTATTTTAAGGCTTCATCTTTCATTTTTCGATCACGTTCGTGATCGGCCTGAACCTGCAGCAAGGTGGTGATGCAGGTGAACAGATCATCATAGCGTTCGCGGCCGGTGCCGAACTGTTCGCGGTTGCCATAAAAAAACTGGCAGAAGTATTCGCTGTCGCCGGTTTTGGCGAGAATAAAATGGCAGTCCTCATGTTCCCAGTAATGCGCGGGGCAGTCGGTCAGTTCACGGTCATCAGGGAAAATGCGCAGCTCAACGTCGACCAGATTGGTGTCAATATTCTTGCCATAGCGCTCACGCAGGGTGTCGTGAACAAGTTTTGTTTCTGTGTCAGTAAAATCAGGAATGGCGCTCATAAGGATAGATCTTTAATCAAGTAATTTTGCAGGTTGGCAAGGATACTCGATCAGCGCAAAAAATACTATTTTTGTGCACTATTTGGGCTACGCGCTGTAGCTTCGATTTTAATCGTACCTACAAGAAATGTTACCGGGACAAACGCCGGATGCGCGCTTCCAGTCGATCCAGATCGCCGCGCAGG
Source organism: Gammaproteobacteria bacterium (assembly GCA_015491815.1). GTDB lineage: Bacteria > Pseudomonadota > Gammaproteobacteria > UBA6429 > Thiohalophilaceae > JAADGZ01. The sequence continues at coordinate 3,139 of WFVC01000072.1, forward strand.
GTATCGACCTCGCGCATAAAACCGGAAAGCTCGGCGGCCTCGGGCAGCAGCTCGCTTTCCTGCTGCATGAATTCGCCGGCGTCGCGACCCAGTGTTTCAGTCGCCTGTTGCCACCACTGGCCAACCTCGCGCAGCAGATTTCCGGTTTTGTGGGCAATGATGTCGCCCGTGATCCGGGACAGTTGCTCTTCCCAGTCGATGTCCATCTCATCGAGTATGCGCCGGAAACGCTGTCCCAGCTCGACATCGCCGCGAATAATCACATCGCCGGAAAACAGAACGTCGCCGGCGTCCGGGCAGTCCAGTTTGTCGCCGCCCAGTTTGGAGGCCAGCGACATTTTCGCCAGCGCCAGCGGCGTGCCGGAGAGCGTGGTGTCGGCCTCGCCGTTGTATTGAGTAAGAATTTCAATGCCGTTTTCAGCCGGCAGCATGTACAGACTTAGCAGGCAAACGCCGGGAGTGGATTCCAGCTCTATCGCAATCACCCTGCCGGTGAGAGCAGCGAGTTTTGTCTGCACCGCCGGATCAAGGGCGATGACGCGATTCATGGCGGTTTCCAGCGCGCCGATCAGGGAAAGAAAAACCTCTGCGCGCAGGCTCATGCGCAACGATCCATGAGTTCCTGCAGGGAGAGGTTGGCGTAGTCATCGGGATCATGCAGAACCAGCGTGCCCGCGAGTTTGTCGTGCAACCCCTGTTTGCGTTTATCGACCGCTATCCAGAAAAAACCCAGATACGCCGGCAGGGCGGAAAGAATATAACCACCGGCGCGAATAATGGCGGATTTCAGGGAAAGGGCGTCCAGCGTCTGCGCATCCACGACCCGGCAGTCGAGCAGGATTTTCCCGGGGGTTGCGCCCAGTCGTCGCCAGAACAACACAAGCAGGACAAAGGGCAGCAGTTTGCTCAACAGTAGATCGGCGAGGCCATAAATTTCAAACAGGCCATCGGTCTGCGCCAGCCAGAGAAAATAGCCGCGCCCGTAAGCAAGAAACAAAAGCGGCGCCAGCAGCGCTGAAAGCAACAGATAATCGATAAAAAAAGCCAGCAATCTGCGCCAGAAGCCGGCATAGCGCACCGCTTCGATCATAGTTTGTAACCGCGATGCAGGGCCACAATCCCGGCGCTGAGATTATGGTAGTCGCAGCGCTCGAAACCGGCGTCTTCCATCATCGCCCTGAGCGTCTCCTGATCCGGATGCTTGCGGATAGACTCAGCCAGATAGGTGTAACTGTCGGCGTCGTTGGTCACCAGCTTGCCGATCAACGGCAGCAGCTTGAAAGAATAGGCGTCGTAAATCGGATTCAGAGGTTTGAGCACCGGCTTCGAGAATTCCAGCACCATCAACTGACCGCCGGGCTTGAGCACCCGATACATGGAACGCAGGGCCGCGTCTTTGTCCGTCACGTTGCGCAGGCCGAAGGCCATGGTGATCAGATCAAAATGATTATCGGGAAAGGGCAGGCATTCGGCATTCGCCTGCACGTATTTTACATTGCCGGCAATGCCGCGATCGGTGAGACGTTCCCGCCCGACCTTGATCATCGACTCATTGATATCCGCCAGCACCACCTGACCCTCCGGGCCGACCATGCGCGAAAAGCGCGCGGTGAGATCGCCGGTGCCCCCGGCCAGATCCAGCACCTGCTGGCCACGGCGCACACCACTGAGCTCGATGGTGTAACGCTTCCAGATGCGATGCACGCCCAGCGACATCAGATCATTCATGATGTCGTACTTGTCGGCCACCGAATGAAACACGCCCGCCACCTTACGCACTTTTTCTTCGTAGGGAACGTCAGTGAAACCGAAGTGGGTTGTTTTATCTTTCATGGCGCGGAAGTCTCTTGCGGCTGGATCTTTATCGTAGTAAAACCATATAGAAATATGGACATTAGCCCATTATATAACAACAAACCCGGCAGGGGAGGAAAAAAGCCGTGAATCGCGCCGAACGCATTTATCATTTACATGCCGAGCTTAAGACTTCCCGCCCTCTCAGTTTGCAGACCCTGCTCCAAAAGCTGGAGGTTTCCCGCGCCACTTTGATACGTGACATCCGCTACATGCGTGACTTTATGGGCGCCCCCATCGAATATGATCGCGGCGCCAATGGCTACCGTTACAATCCCACAGATAATGACTTTGAGCTGCCCGGACTCTGGTTCAACGAGACCGAACTTTATGCCCTGCTGGCGACAGAGCAGTTGCTGGAAACGGTGCAACCCGGCTTTCTATCACCCTGGATCGGCCCGCTGAAAGGCCGCATTCGCAAATTGCTGGAATACAGCGGCCACCAGAGTGAAACGGTCACCTCCCGCATACGCCTGCAACCCATGGCGCAACGTCCCGTTAGACAGGAGCTGTTTGGCCGGGTCGCCGGCGCGGTGCTGGAAGCCCGGCCGCTGGAAATTGAATATCACGGCCGGGAACGCGGAAAACCCACCCGGCGGCGAATTCATCCCTACCGCCTGCTGCATTACCGGGATAACTGGTATCTGATCGCCTGGTGCGAACAGGCGAACGCCAACCGCACCTTTTCACTGGACCGTATTCAGCAGGCAAGCCTGATCGAAAAACAATTAAGGCCGGTCGATGAAAATCATCTTCGACGCTACGTTTCCGCCAGCTTCGGCATTTTCACCGGCGAAGCAAAACACTGGGCGGTGCTGCGTTTCAGCGCCCAGCGCGCCGAATGGGTCGCAGATGAGCAGTGGCACCCGGATCAAATTGGTCAATGGAAAGGCGGCCGGTACGAACTACAGATCCCCTACTCCGATGAACGTGAACTGTTAATGGAAATCCTCAAATACGGCCCCGATGTGGAAGTCATCGCACCTGAAGAACTCCGCACCAAAGTTAGCCAATATTTACAACAGGCCATGCAGCATTATCAGACTGAAAAATAACGGCTTCAATTTAAACCCGAGGCAAAGCCCGTAGGTACGGCTTCAGCCGTACAAGGTCGAAGCCCCTCCAGTTGTTTAGTGCGTACCCGTTCGATTGAAATCGAACCCGCAATATACGCTGCAGAAAAAATTAGATCGGTATTTGGAATATCTAAATAAGTGTTCCAAATTCCTGTCCCGTTAAAGCCGTTCATCCTGAGCCTGTCGAAGGATGAATAGCTTTAAACATTGGAATTTCAGTCTTTACGTTCATGGTTCGACCCTTCGTCAGGCTCAGGACTTCACCACGAACGTAAAGCTTTTGTGTGGATAGGAATTTGGAACATTTATTTAGTTTGCAGGCAACAATATATTCCCCTGCCGCCCAGGGATAAAAACATTATGCCAACTAAATTTTTCACAGGCTCACTCTCTGAGCCACCGACTGTGATACAAAAGAGGGAAGTCAAAAAAGGGAAGCCAATATGTTACGTCGCAGCTTTATAAAATCAGTCTTGGGGTTAGGTATATTACCCGTTGTGGTAAAAGCCAAAAGCATTACTGACGCAGAACAAACCCCGAGTATTCTGCTACAGCACTCTCCCGTTGCCGGGTTTCTGTATTACGAAGGCGAAAACATCTGGCCACAAATGAAAGTGGGTGATGAACTCACCCTGCAGCGCGAATTGCAAAACCGTTATGACGCCCACGCTATTGCTGTGTATTGGCGACAGTCAAAGCTCGGTTATGTCCCCCGCCGCGAAAACCGAACCCTTGCGCAAATACTCGATCGTGGACAGATTCTAAATACACAGATAGAACAACTGCAAAGCGAAGCCGGCCCCTGGGGGCGGGTCGAAATCGCAGTGTATCTGGAACAACAAAGCGCGTAATGTCGAACAATGGATAAACTTTATTATCGTTATTGGGGAAAAGCCTCCAGGGAAGATGGACGCTATCACCTGTTGCCCTATCACTGTCTGGATGTGGCGGCGGTGGGGCAGGTTTTGTTGACGCAATCACCACGATTACTGAAAAGATTATCCCGGCTAACGAGTATGGATGAAAAATCATTTATACGCTGGATGATCTTTTTTCTTGCGCTTCATGATCTGGGGAAATTTGCTGATGGGTTCCAGAACCTACGCCCCGATATTTTGCTGGAACTCCAGCAGCGTAAAAGTAAACGCGGCTATTCTGAACGACATGATGCACTGGGTTATTTTTTTTGGCAGGAGGTTCTTCGAATTGAATTCAGGGAAATCGGGATTCTAAAAACAGTTTCCACTGGTCGTCGCCGGAGCAGTGAAGAAGAAGCAATTAAATTCTGGATGCAAGCCGTTACGGGGCATCATGGGCAACCACCGAAATCTATTCATTCACTCATGCGGGATTTTTTTGAGTTACCACAGGACACAGAAGCTGCAATCGGTTTTATACATGATCTGGCTGATTTGTTATTACAGGATGATCGAACGTTTCCCGAATTAAACTTGCATTCCCAGGCGTTGGCGTCCTGGTGGATATCCGGGTTTACAGTGCTGTGTGACTGGTTGGGATCAAGTCGTAATGCTTCTGAATACAAGTCACAGCCACAGGATTTGGCTGAATATTGGCGACAAGCCAAAGTCTGGGCGAGTGAGGTGATAGAGAGCAATGAATTATTGCCAGCCACACCAGTAACTAGCCTTGTGCCAGAAACTTTTTTTGGTCGCAATCTTGCTCGGCCGGTTGTAATGACACCGTTACAGAATGAGGCTATGAAACTGGCTCTCGGTGAAGGCCCACAACTGTTTGTACTGGAGGATGTTACTGGCGCGGGCAAAACCGAGGCCGCATTTATATTGCTGCACAGGCTCATGGCAGAAGGAAAAGCGAACGGTTTTTATTTTGGTCTGCCAACAATGGCAACCGCCAATGCCATGTATGCGCGTGTCGGTGAGGTTTACCGGCAGCTTTATTCAGCAGAAGCCAGCCCGTCTCTGGTGTTGGCGCATGGTGCGCGTAATCTGAGCCGGTCTTTTCGACAGTCATTTTTGCAGACTTCATCTGCTGAGTCATCTGATAATGGTGATGGCACGATTAGCGCATCATACCATTGCAGTGCGTGGCTGGCGGATAATCACAAGAAGGTGCTGCTGGCGGAAGTGGGTGTCGGCACCATTGATCAGGCGTTGTTGGGTATATTGCCTTCCCGCCACCAGTCCCTGCGTCTTTTCGGCCTGCTGGATAAAGTGTTACTGGTGGATGAAGTGCATGCCTGTGATGATTATATGCATACGCTGTTGTGCAGATTATTGTATGCGCACAGTGCCGCAGGGGGCAGCGCGATTCTCCTGTCCGCCACGCTGCCACACAAACAACGTCAAAGTCTGGTCAGGGCTTTTGCCGAAGGATTAAATATCACCGTTCCAAAGGTTAGAAAAACTGCAATTGATGACTACCCTCTCATCAGCCACTGTCACGCAAAGGCTTTATCGGAAATAAAAATGGAGACACGTGAAAGCGTTCGCCGCCAGGTTGACGTGGAAATCATTGAAACAAATGAAACCGTTTATCAGCGTATAGCAGAAGCGATAAAGATGGGGCAATGTGTTTGCTGGATACGCAATACTGTCAAGGATGCGCGTGACGCCTATGTTCGATTGCAGCAAGATCACTCAAAAGAGAAGGTTAAATTATTTCATGCGCGACTGGCGATGGCCGATCGTTTGGCGGTTGAAGAAAGCATAGTAAGGCAGTTTGGACCTGACAGTACAGCAATGCAACGCCGTGGGCAGGTGCTTGTTGCAACGCAAGTTGTGGAACAGTCACTGGATCTGGATTTTGACGTCATGATCAGCGATCTGGCGCCAATTGACCTCATCATCCAGCGTGCCGGACGCTTGCAACGGCATACTCGGGATGCAAAAGGAAATCGTATCGAAGGCGCTGACCAGCGTGGAGTGGCAAAACTTTTTATTCATAGCCCTCCCTGGCAGGAGCAGCCGGAAACGGGATGGTTAAAAAACAGCATGCCCGGCATTGCCGCAGTCTATGAGAATCAGGACGGCTTGCTGTGGCTGGGACTGAAGTTGTTACGTAAAAGCGAAGGCTTCCGTATGCCTGAGGATGCCCGGCGACTCATTGAAGGTGTTTACAGTAACGAAGCAAGAGAAAAACTGCCACAAGGTTTGTCCGAATCAGCCTTGAAAGCAGAGGGAGATCGCATGGCGCAAACCAGCCAGGGCAGAATGAATGCACTCAAGCTGGAACTGGGCTATCAGCGTGAAGATCAAAATATTTGGTGGGATGAAGCCGTCACCCCCACACGTCTGGGTGATGAAAGTATCACGGTTTATCTGGCGCGCTGGCAAAACGGGGAACTCAAACCCTGGATTGCCGAAAGTGAGCATCCATGGGCCAGCAGTGCTTTGTCGATAAGTAAATCACTGATAGCAGGGACAGCGCAAAGTTCGGAAGTTCCGGACTCCTTATTCAAATCTGTATGTGAAAGCCTGCCTGCCAGTGGGAAATGGGGCGTATTATTGTCACTATCACACCATGAGGGAACCATCTGGAAGGGGGTTGCCAATAATCAGAGGGGGGAAACGATGCAATATTATTA
>WFVC01000073.1 GCA_015491815.1 Gammaproteobacteria bacterium
CGTGAATACTCTGTTTGAATGGATGCAGCGCAGTGACGTTATTGCCCAGCGCGCGCATCTGCGCCAGCTTTTCACGATTGCGATCAAACACGGTGACCTGCGCCCCCATTGCCGAGGCCAGCAACGCGGCGTTGCCGCCCGCCACCCCGGCGCCCAGAATCACCACATGGCCGCGTTCCGCCGCCGGCACGCCACCGAGCAGCACGCCCCGCCCACCCTGCGACGTGTGCAATAAATGCGCGCCCGCCTGCACCGCAATGCGCCCGGCAATATCACTCATCGGCGCCAGCAAAGGCAGGCGACCGTTTTCAGTGACCGTTTCAAAGGCCACCGCCGTCAGACCAATTTCCTGCAGGGCTTTGGTCAGCGCCGGTTCGGCCGCCAGATGCAAATAGGAAAACAATACATGATCAGCGCGCAACAAGGGCCATTCCTGCGGCTGGGGTTCTTTGACTTTGACGATCAATTCCGACTCGGCATACAGGCTCGGTGCATCATCGAGAATCTCCACCCCCAGCGCGGTGTAATCCTCATCACGATAACCACTCAACATACCCGCGCCCTGTTGCAGGTAAACCTGTTGCCCCTGATGCACCAGTTCCGCCGCCGCGTCGGGGATCAAGGCCACACGTCCTTCGCGGACTTTCACTTCCTTTGGAATTCCGATTTTCATTTTTATGCTTTACCCTTTAATATGCATCTAAGGAACCTCTGATTAATTCCGTTCGCCCTGAGCTTGTCGAAGGGTGAACCATATAACATTATGATTTTGCAATGCTTAGCGTTCATGGTTCGACGAGCTCACCACGAACGGCGGAATTAATCAGAGCTTCCCTAACATTGATATCCATACCTGTAGGTACGACTTCTACCCTTCGGGTGAAATGCCCGGCAGGGTGCACAGGTGAGTCGTACAAGTACGGTTGAAACCGTACCTACATTCTACTTTTCTGGAGTTTAACACCATGAGTGAAAGCAAACATTGTCGCCTGTTGATTCTGGGTTCCGGACCGGCCGGTTATTCATCCGCTATTTATGCAGCGCGCGCCAACCTGCAGCCGGTGTTGATTACCGGCATGGAACAGGGTGGCCAGCTCATGACCACCACCGAAGTAGACAACTGGCCCGGCGATCCCGAGGGTCTGCAGGGGCCGGGACTGATGGAACGCATGCGTCAACATGCCGAACGCTTTAAAACCGAAATGATCTTTGACCACATTAACAAGGTTGATTTCAGTCAGCGTCCCTTTAGTTTAACCGGCGATAACGGCAGCTATACCTGTGATGCGCTGATCATCGCCACCGGCGCATCCGCTATGTATCTGGGACTGGAGTCCGAAGAAGCGTTCAAGGGCAAGGGCGTATCCGGTTGCGCCACCTGTGATGGCTTTTTCTATCGCGACAAACCGGTCGCCGTGGTTGGCGGCGGCAATACTGCGGTAGAAGAAGCGATCTATCTTTCCAACATTGCCTCGCATGTCACCGTAATTCATCGTCGTGACAAATTCCGTTCAGAAAAAATTCTCGCCGATCAACTGATGGAAAAAGCCAAAAACGGCAACGTCACGATCGAATGGAATGCCGCCGTCGATGAAGTGCTGGGCGATGATTCCGGCGTCACCGGCGTGCGCATTAAAAATACCCAGGATGGCGGCACTAAAGACATCGATGTGCACGGTATTTTCATCGCCATCGGCCACAAACCCAACACCGCTATTTTTGACGGGCAACTGGAAATGGATCACGGTTATCTGAAAGTCAAAAGCGGCACCGAAGGCAACGCCACCGCCACCAGCGTCGAAGGTATTTTTGCCGCCGGCGATGTAGCGGATCACATTTACCGGCAGGCCATTACCTCGGCCGGCTCCGGCTGTATGGCCGCGCTGGACGCCGAGCGTTATCTGGATAGTCTGGAAAAATAAGCGATCATATTGTAGGTACGGCTTCAGCCGTACCGATAGATCTAAAAGCAGATCTACAGATAATTTTTGTTCGAATAAATTCGAACCGACATGATGGAACTCTCCATACACGCCAGTCTCGAAGACATTCCGCCTGAACACTGGAATGCGCTGGTCGATGCCGACAACCCCTTCGCCCGGCATGAATTTCTGATTGCGCTTGAACGCCATCAGGCGGTGGGTAAAAAATTCGGCTGGCTGCCTCAGTATATTACTGCGTATGAAAACGGTGCGTTGCTGGGCGCGGCGCCGATGTATCTCAAAGACAATTCCTATGGCGAGTTCGTGTTTGACTGGGACTGGGCCGACGCCTGGCATCGCAGCGGTCTGGAGTATTATCCCAAGCTGGTGGTGGCGATCCCCTATACGCCGGCGACAGGCGCGCGTCTGTTATTGCGCAAGGCAAATGATCAGACAACCGCAACCGCACTGATTGACTTTGCAACCGCGCACGCCCGGCGATTAAATGTTTCCTCCCTGCACTGGCTGTTTACCGATGCGACTGATACGCAGCGTTTCCGTGATCATCCTGATTATATGTTGCGACTGGGCTGTCAGTTTCACTGGCAAAACCAGAACTACAAAGACTTTGATGATTATCTGTCACATCTGACTTCGAAAAAGCGCAAACAGATCCGGCGTGAACGGCGACAGGTTCGCGAACAACATATCGAGCTGGAGGTTCTGCACGGCAACGAAATCAGCGAGGAACAATGGCGGATTTTTCACGGGTTTTATTGCAGCACCTTCGATAAAAAAAGCGGTTACGCCACCCTCTGCCTCGATTTCTTTTTAGAAATAAGCCGCACGATGCCCGCCAACATCGTATTGGTGATGGCAAAACATCAGGGCGAGTATGTCGCCGGCGCGTTTAATATTCGAGGGGAGAAAACACTCTACGGTCGCCACTGGGGTTGCAATGAAGATTTTCACAGCCTGCATTTTGAAGCCTGTTATTATCAGGGACTGGCGTATTGTATTACCCATGGCCTGCAACGCTTTGAACCCGGCGCGCAGGGCGAGCACAAAATCAGCCGCGGCTTCCTGCCCACCCCCACCTGGTCAGCCCACTGGATCGCCCACCCGCAATTTCGACAGGCCATCGATCAATTTTTACAGCGTGAAACGGCCGGCATGCGACATTACATCGAGGAACTGTCCGGGCATTCTCCTTTTAAAACAGCGTAAACTTGAATTCTCGCAAACGAGTCAGAACCCTTCTACACTGAGCTTATGGACACAGAACATATTCTCGGTAAAAGCAGCACAAGCTTTCAGGTGACAGATTTTGCAGACTGTCAGCTGGTTATTCAGGAACTGGCGCAGCAGGCGGGCACCAGTCTGTATATTTTTGATATTAATCTATCTGCTGAGTTATTTAATTCGGCGGCCTTCATCGAGGCGTTGCAGCAACTCCTGAGCAGTAACAGTCATTCAAGCATCAAAGTTTTAGTGGCGGATGTCGATCGCAGCCGCCGCAATACGCCACAATTGTTCCAGCTCGCTCGCCGCAGTCCCAGCCATGTGCAAATACGTCAGTCGAATCGCGCCTACCATCACGCTTTTGTGGTCGCGGACGCCACCGGTTATCTTGATCACCGTATGGGCGCCAGTCATGAAGCCGAGGTTAATTTTAACCATCCGGCGCAGGCTCAAAGTCTGATTAATTTTTTCGATGAGGTGTGGGAGCGCAGCCCGGTCTCTCCGGATACACAGGCCTCAGGCTTGTAAACTTTTGCGGTATTAATTGACTTGCATCATTACCTGATTAACAAACAGGCTTATGGTGACAGGGAGGCTTAAGTTTCATAGTTTGATAAATAGTGATAGCGCCGTTCGTTTCTTTGTGAGGGAGTCGTCTCATGCAAAAACATTATGAGCCCACCGTTAATGACTGGTTCCGCAATCGTGAAGAAGACCGCATATTCAAAGTTGTCGCTGTTGATGCGGATAGCGAAACCATCGAGATTCAGTATTTTGAAAGTGATATCGAGGAAATCGACTTTGATTCATGGGATCTGCTGTATCTCGAACCGGCGGCCGAACCGGAAGACTGGTCGGGTCCCTTTGATGATCTTGTTACGGATGACATGGGCGATACCGATACGCCCATGCATCCGAACAACTGGTCTGATCCGCTTGCGGATATCGAATAATAAACCTGTCTCTGCAGCCGGATAAAAATTGGCGCTGTCTCATGCGTATGTTGTGCGCTACCATATAGCCCATGTCAAAACTGTCATTGCGTGATGAGTTTCCACTCGACGATACGCTAATTTATCTCAACCATGCGGCCGTGTCCCCCTGGCCGCAACGCACCGGCGTCGCGGTTAAACGCTTTGCGGAAGAAAATGTGCATCAGGGCGCTTACCAGTATCCCAAATGGATGGAACAGGAAACGCAGCTACGCGCGCAACTCAAAGAATTGATCAACGCGCAAAGCGTCGATGATATCGCCCTATTGAAAAACACCTCCGAAGCGCTGTCCGTAGTAGCGCATGGCCTGTCATGGTCGGCGGGCGATAACGTCGTTATCAGCGATCAGGAATTCCCCTCCAACCGTCTGGTCTGGGAATCGTTAACCCCGCAGGGCGTGCAGCTGCGCCAGATCGATCTTTCCTCATCCTCATCCTCATCGCCGGAACAGGCGCTGATTGAAGCGATGGACAGTCATACCCGCCTGTTGTCGATCAGCTCGGTGCAATACGCCAGCGGTTTGCGCATGGATCTTGCCCGTCTTGGCGAAGCCTGCGCTCAACGCGAGGTGCTGTTTTGCGTTGATGCGATTCAAAGCGTCGGCGCGCTGCAAACTGATGTGCAGGCCATGCAGGCGGATTTTGTCATGGCCGATGGGCATAAGTGGATGCTGGGGCCGGAAGGTCTGGCTTTTTTCTATACCCGCCCCGCCGCCCGGGAACAGCTTCGTCTGCACCAGTTCGGCTGGCATATGACCGAGGACTATTTGAATTTTGATAACAAAAATTGGCGGGTCGCACACAGCGCCCGCCGCTTTGAATGCGGCAGCCCTAACATGCTGGGGATATGCGCCTTGAGCGCCAGCCTGTCCCTGTTGCTGGAAACCGGGATGGACAGGGTTGAACAACAGTTGCTGGAAAATACCCGGCATTTGTTTGCGGCGATTAAGGCCTCAAAAAACCTGCAAGTTCTATCGGACATGCGCGAACGGCGCTTTGCCGGAATTGGCCTGTTTCAGCATCAGCATGTTCCCGCCTCCCGGCTTTACGCCGGTCTGATGGAAAAAGGCGTGGTCTGCGCGGCGCGGGGAGCGGGCCTGCGCTTCTCACCGCATTTTTATACCTCTGCAGCGCAAATCAGCGAGGCCGTCACCATGGCGGACAATCTTGTTTGCTGATTTTTTAAGCTGTTCACAGCTGTTCTGATCTTTCTTTACCTGTCTGCCGTTTCTATTTGATTTTTCTACTAGAATTAAAACAGGCGACAAAATTGCCGATAGGCATCACTCTATTTACGGAAAAGAATATCAGGCGCAATGGCAGCGAACAGTATGAAAAAACGCTTACTGGGTGTGATCACCCGCTGGCTAAATCAGGAAACGACGCCTGATGTCGACCTTGCCCCACTAACCAGTTTTGAGCGCCTGTGTTATGAAATTCGCCCCGGTGATGTGATTCTGGTGGAAGGTCGCACCCGCGTTTCAGAAGTCATTAAACTGATCACCCAAAGTCCCTGGACCCATTCGGCTATTTACATCGGCCGTCTCTACGAGCTTGGCGACCGGCCCTTACAGAATAAACTGATCAGTGAGTTTCGACTGGAAATGGACAGGCCCTATATTATAGAAGCTCTGCTCGGTGAAGGCACCGTCATTTATCCGCTGGAAAAATACTCACAGGAACATTTGCGCATCTGTCGTCCCAAAGGCCTGTCGCCGGAAGATACCCGCAAGGTGGTTCGCTTCGCCATCGACAAACTGGGCAATGGTTACGACATTCGCCATTTGCTGGATCTGGCGCGTTTCATGTTGCCCTACAGTTTTATTCCCCGGCGCTGGCGTTCCAGTTTGTTCTCACACAATGCCGGGCTGCAAACACGCACGGTGTGTTCCACCATGATCGGCGAGGCTTTTCAGTCGGTGCGCTTCCCCATTCTGCCTTTTGCCGAGAAAACTCCGGATAACAAAATCCATTTATACCAACGCAACCCGCGCCTGCTGACGCCCCGGGATTTTGATTTCTCGCCCTATTTCGACATTATCAAATACCCCTTTTTCAATCTGGATGATCTGTCGCTGTATCGCCATCTGCCCTGGGCGGATTCCGATATGTACTGCAATAATCCGGATGATTGTTACAGCATTCAGCCGGTTATCGACAGCGCCGATAAAAAAAACGGGAACGCGCCTGAGCATTCGCAATCCAATACAACACCGGTCAAGCCACAAGGAGAGAGCCCATGAGCCAGCAGCCCGAACCGCAACATAACTGGCGTCTGCGCTGGATTTCAGAACCGCTGTTAAAAATATTCCGCCGGGTGACGCCGCGCATGTCACAGACCGAACGCGAAGCGCTGGATGCCGGTTCCGTCTGGTGGGACGGCGAACTGTTCAGTGGCCGACCGAAATGGAAAAAATTGCGCCAGCTTCCGGCCCCGCAGTTAAGCGCGGAGGAGCAGGCTTTTCTCGATGGTCCGGTAGATGAACTTTGCGCCATGCTCAACGACTGGGAAATTACCGAAGAACGGGAAGATCTGCCGCCAGAAGCCTGGGAATTTATTAAAACCAACGGTTTCTTCAGCCTGATCATTCCCAAATCCTATGGCGGACTGGACTACTCCGCCCTCGCCCATTCCGCCATCGTCATGAAAATCGCCCCCCGCAGCATTACCGCAGCGGTCTCGGTAATGGTGCCCAATTCACTCGGCCCCGCGAAGCTGCTGCTGGAATACGGCACCGAAGAACAGAAAAACCATTATCTGCCGCGTCTGGCGGCGGGCGAAGAAGTGCCCTGCTTCGCCCTCACCAGCCCCCATGCCGGCAGTGACGCCGGCGCGATTCCTGATTACGGCATTGTCTGTCGACAGGATTTTCAGGGAGAAAAAGACGTGCTCGGCATGCGCCTGACCTGGGAGAAACGCTATATCACGCTGGGGCCGGTCGCCACCCTGCTGGGACTGGCGTTTAAGCTCTATGATCCTGACGGGCTGCTGGGCGGAGAAAAAAATCTCGGCATCACCCTGGCCCTGATTCCCACCGATACCCCGGGCATTACCATCGGCAGCCGCCATGCGCCGCTCAATCAAGTCTTTCAGAACGGCCCCAACTGGGGCAGGGATGTCTTCATCCCTCTCGATTGGATCATCGGCGGCGCCGAGCGCGCC
>WFVC01000074.1 GCA_015491815.1 Gammaproteobacteria bacterium
TCCCTGTTCGATGTCTGCATGGATCGGCGCCTCACCTTCGGCAAGCACGGTGAGAGTGTGAAGCAGACGCAGACGAGCTTTGAGTAGATGGGGCGGCAGGGAAGGGGGCTTGGTATCAGTCGGCGTGTCACGCTCGGCCTGTTCTGAGGCAACCCAGTCATTAATTAAAATACTGAGTGTGTCGACATTGTCCATCAGCTTCGCATTGTAACGGCTGGTTTTGTGGTATTGAGCGAGCAGCGTCTGGATTGTCGCAATATTTTGCTTAAAAGCCTGTTTTTCCTTACTACGGGGAGTGTTGCTAAGCGCATTATTCAGTTCGCTATGTTCGATGGCCAGCAGGGGACGGCGCATGGCGTCCAGCAACTGAATTGCTGTTGCGCCCTGCTGACCGCGCCTGATTTGTTCAGGAATATTAAATAAGATGATGATGATCAGATATGCGGTAATACCGAACAGGGAGGCGAGTAGAAAGTAACGGCTTTCTTTATTGGTATTCTGAGACATGATTGATCTAAATTTAGATTGTTATAGCTTCAAAATCTAGCTTTGTTATGGGGAAATATTTACAGGCTGGTGACGAACGGGCTGGCTACCCGTGTGTATTTCCAGTAAAATCTCCCCGGTCTGAAAAATTTCCGACCCCCCTGTTTTAGCAGGAGGCCTCCAGCCGGGCGTCTCCCGCTTTTTGTGCGCCTGAATTATGGAGGTTTACTTGAGAAAGCCGGCCCTGCTTGTACTTGAAGATGGCACTGTTTTTCGTGGTGAATCCATTGGTTGCGATGGTCAGACGGTTGGCGAGGTGGTGTTCAATACCGCGATGACCGGCTATCAGGAAATTCTCACCGATCCGTCCTATGCCCGGCAAATCGTTACCCTGACCTACCCCCATATCGGCAATACCGGCGTCAATGAGGATGATGAAGAGTCGTCAGCCATCCACGCCTGCGGTCTGGTGATTCGGGATTTACCGCTGCTGGCGAGCAACTGGCGCAAACAGGAAAGCCTCGATGCCTATTTGATGCGCAACAAAGTGGTGGCGATTGCCGATATCGACACCCGCAAGCTGACCCGCCTGTTGCGTGAAAAAGGCGCGCAGAATGGCTGCATCGTGGCCGGCGACGGGCTTGATGAAGCCGCCGCGCTGGCGGCGGCCAAAGCCTTTCCCGGTCTCAAGGGCATGGATCTGGCAAAAGACGTCACTACTCACATGCCTTATGAATGGGCGCAGGGCAGCTGGACGCTGGAGTACGGTTTGCCGGAAGCGCCGCATCCCATCGAGGAACAGTTACCCCTGCATGTGGTGGCCTATGATTTTGGCGTCAAGCGCAATATTTTGCGCATGCTGGTGGACCGGGGTTGCCGGCTGACGGTGGTGCCGGCGCAAACCCCGGCCGCCGATGTGTTGGCCATGAAGCCCGATGGCGTATTTCTTTCCAATGGTCCCGGTGATCCGGAACCCTGCGAGTACGCGATTCGCGCGATTCAGGAACTGGCGGCAAAAGCCATCCCCATGTTCGGCATCTGCCTCGGTCATCAGTTGTTGTCGCTGGCCTCGGGCGCGAAAACCGAAAAAATGAAATTCGGCCATCACGGCGCCAATCACCCGGTGCAGGATCTCGAGGGCAAACAGGTGATGATCACCAGTCAGAATCACGGCTTCGCCGTGGCCGAAGACAGCCTGCCCGATAATTTGCAGGCCACGCATCGCTCCCTGTTTGACGGTTCCCTGCAGGGCGTGGCGCGCACGGATATTCCCGCTTTTAGTTTTCAGGGTCACCCCGAAGCCAGCCCCGGGCCGCATGATGTCGCGCCGTTGTTTGATCGATTTATAAACCTGATGGAAAAAATCTAACGCAAAGACGCAGAGGCGCAAAGATCGCAAAGGAAAATCGTTATGTGGCTTTTGGAAAAATCAATCTTTGCGTCTTCGCGCCTTTGCGTTGAAAAGAATCTATGCCAAAAAGAATCAACATCATTATGACTTCTGGAAAAATCAATCTCTGCGTCCTTCGCGTCTTTGCGCCTTTGCGTTAGAAAAATACTATGCCAAAAAGAACAGACATCAAAAGCATCCTCATCATCGGCGCCGGTCCGATTGTCATCGGTCAGGCCTGTGAGTTTGATTACTCCGGCGCGCAGGCCTGTAAGGCGCTGAAAGAGGAGGGCTACCGGGTGATTCTGGTGAACTCCAATCCCGCCACCATAATGACCGATCCGGAGATGGCCGATGCGACTTATATCGAGCCCATCAACTGGAAAGCCCTGAGCGTGATTATTGAGCGTGAACGCCCGGATGCGATTTTGCCAACCATGGGCGGGCAGACGGCGCTCAACTGCGCGCTGGATCTGGCGCGCGAAGGCGTGCTGGAAAAATACAATGTGGAGATGATCGGCGCCTGTCGCGATGCGATCGACAAAGCCGAAGATCGGGATCGCTTCCGCCGCGCGATGCAGAAAATCGGCCTCGATATGCCGCTGGCAGCGGTGGCGCACAGCATGGAAGAAGCCTTTCAGGTGCAGGCGCAGGTGGGCTTTCCGACGGTGATTCGCCCGTCCTTTACCATGGGCGGCAGTGGCGGCGGCATCGCCTACAACAAGGAAGAGTTTGTCGAGATCTGTGAACGCGGGCTGGAACTCTCACCCACGAATGAACTGCTGATTGAAGAATCCATTCTCGGCTGGAAAGAATATGAAATGGAAGTGGTGCGGGATCGCAAGGACAACTGCATCATTATTTGCTCGATTGAAAATCTGGACCCGATGGGCGTACACACGGGGGACTCCATTACGGTCGCGCCTGCGCAGACCCTGACCGATAAAGAATACCAGATCATGCGTAACGCCTCGCTGGCGGTGTTGCGCGAGATTGGCGTCGATACCGGCGGTTCCAATGTGCAGTTTGCGATTAACCCTGACAACGGGCGCATGATCATCATCGAAATGAATCCGCGCGTGTCGCGTTCGTCCGCGCTGGCCTCCAAGGCCACCGGTTTCCCCATTGCTAAAGTCGCCGCGAAACTGGCGGTCGGTTACAGTCTGGATGAACTGGCCAATGATATTACCGGCGGCGCCACCCCGGCGTCTTTTGAGCCGAGCATCGACTATGTGGTCACCAAGGTTCCGCGTTTCACTTTTGAAAAATTTCCCAAAGCCGATTCACGCCTGACCACGCAGATGAAGTCGGTGGGCGAGGTCATGGCGATTGGCCGTTCGCAGCAGGAATCCCTGCAGAAAGCGCTGCGAGGGCTAGAAACCGGCGTCGATGGTTTTGATGAAATGCTGGATCGTGACGCCGATGACGCCATGGATGTGCTCAAACAGGAGCTGAAAACCCCCGGGCCGCATCGCCTCTGGTATGTGGCCGATGGCTTTCGCATGGGACTGAGCGTGGAAGAATTATTTGAGCTGACTTTTATCGACCGCTGGTTTCTGGTGCAGATCGAGGACATCGTCAGGCTGGAAAATGAGCTGCGTGAACAGGGTGTGGCGGCGCTGGATAACGCGCGCATGCGTAAACTCAAACGCAAGGGGTTTTCCGATCGCCGATTGGCGACGTTATTGAATATAAAAGAACAGGAACTGCGCGCCTTGCGTCACAAGCTGGGTGTGCGGCCGGTGTATAAACGGGTGGATACCTGCGCGGCGGAGTTCGCCACCAACACGGCCTATATG
>WFVC01000075.1 GCA_015491815.1 Gammaproteobacteria bacterium
GTATGCCGCGCACCGGTCGCAATTCACCGGATAGCGCCAGTTCCCCGAAAAATTCATAGTCATCGAGTGATTGCCGGGGGAGCTGGCCGGAGGCGGCAAGGATTCCCAGTGCGATAGCCAGATCAAAACGGCCGCTGCCCTTGGGCAGATCCGCCGGGGCGAGATTGATGGTGATGCGGCGGGCGGGAAATTCGAACTGACTGTTGAGCAGCGCGGCGCGCACCCGATCCTTGCTTTCCTTGACCTCGGTGTCCGGCAGACCAACGATGGACAGCGCTGGCAGGCCGTTGGCCAGATGGGTTTCGACGTGAACTAACGGAGCATCAATACCGCATTGCGCGCGGCTGAAAATAACAGCAAGGGACATGGTTTTCTTCCTTGAAAAACATTATCGGCACAGAGTAAAGGGAAAAGAGTCAGGATACAAGAATGCGCCCTGATTCTGAATTCAAAGCCTGCTCCTTACTCCTGTATTTTGTTTTGTTGCTCTAATTCGGCAACCCGTTTTTCCAGCGCTTCCAGCCGGCTGCGGGTGCGCGCCAGCACATCCCGCTGAATATCAAATTCTTCCCGGGTGACCAGATCCATTTTACGCATGGCGGCGGTCACCGCCGCGCGCAGATTCTGTTCGGCATCGCGTCCCAGCGCGCCAAGTCCGGCGGGCAGGCCGGCCATGATGCGATCGATCATGCTGTCGAGATTATCGTTTTTGATCATTATTGATACCTTCAGTATTTTGCGGCAGAAATGTTAGCCAGAGTGCGATCCATGTATTATAGAGCGAGTGGCTTTTTGATAATATAGCCGAACTTTTATTATTTAGTGATCAGTGAGAATCTCATTATGTCGTACTGCAAAATCCTGCCTGTCATCCTGTTTTCCAGTAGTTTGTTCGCCCAGTCTGTTCATGCCGCACCGGTGGATTATCAAATTACCGCTAATTTTGGCGTGACTTCCAATTATATTTTTCGCGGGGTGAGCCGTTCGAATAATGCCGCAGCGGTTTCCGGTGGTGTGGACTACAGTCATAAAAAAGGTGGTTATGCCGGCGTCTGGAGTTCCAGCATGGCGGGCGATGATTATGAGCTGGATTTTTATGGCGGTTATAACGGCAAGCTGAATGAATTCAAATATGACGCCGGCCTGATTTATTATAATTATCCCGGTGGCGTTAGTTATCAGGATACGCTTGAAGCTTATTTGAATATGGATTTCAGCGTATTGACACTGCAGGCGGCGCTAACGCTGGATAAACAGGGAACCAGTCAGACGACAGATATTTATCTGAGTGCGGCAACGGAACTGGAGTTGAAAAAAGATCTGGCGCTAACACTGTTGCTGGGCACATATCAGTTCGATGATCCGGCCTATGAAAGCTATATTCATATCAAGGCCGCCATCAGCAAAGGGGAATTCAGTTTCGCGCTGGAAAAAAATGACAAATCCCGACCGAACAATGCCGGTGACATCCGTTTTGCCGCTTCCTGGACGCGCGCTTTTGATCTTTAAATAAACCATTCTTTCAGGCGTCAGCATCAAATTTTAAAAATCTGATGCTGACAGCCCTGTTTGGCCACAAACAAAAAGGCCAGTTAAAAGACAGGTCTTTTTTCTAATTTTCTAAGCGAATTTCATAATACACTCGCACAAAAATAGTGCGCACCATCTGGGCGTGGTGCCAGATGGTGCACATAAAAGGTGCGCTCATCAAGAGATTTCTTTTAAGTTGCTGAAATATATAGATATATTTTGCTGGCATGGCGCATGCAATAGAGTCCCCCGTATGTAGAAGACAAATTCCATATTGAATGTGTCGTTTTAAATTACAGGGGATACAGATGATGAGAAAAACAATGTTTCTGGCGGCTTCAATGCTGACTGCCGCCACTTTCAGTAGCCGTGTTGCGCTGGCCGAGTCACCGCTGACCGCCAATATCAATGTGACCAATAACTATCTTTTTCGCGGTGTGACCCAGACCGCCGATCAGGCCGCTGTGCAGGGTGGTATCGATTACGCCCACAGCTCCGGTTTCTATGTGGGCACCTGGTTGTCCAATGTTTCCGCAACTTCTGATACCAGTGGCGGTGGCGGTAATCTCTATGGCAACAATGGCAACTACGAACAGGATCTGTATGCCGGTTTTGGTTTCGATGCCGGCCCGGTGGGGCTGGACGTGGGTTATATCAAGTACATGTATCCGGTTGATTCTGCCACTAAGGCGGATTATGACGAGATCTATGTCAACGCCAGCTGGATGATGTTGAGCGCCAATGTGTCCTACACCGTGAGCAAGGAAGACAAGTCGGTCACCGACAAGAATGATCTTTATTATTCATTAGGGGCGGAATTTGATATTAAAGACGGCCTGATGCTGGGTCTGCTGGTGGGCAAGTATGACTTCGATGGCGACACGGCTTTGGATTACACCCATTATATGGTATCCCTGAGTAAGGCCGATTTCACTTTTGCCTTTGAAAAGAATAATGCCAAGGAGGCAAGCTGGTGGACCGGAGTGGATGACAACCGCTTTACCGTTTCCTGGGGTAAAAATTTCGATCTGTAATTGAGTGTTGAGAACCCTGCCCGTCAATTATGGCGGGCAGTTTTATTTTTTTAATATATAAAGTTTAAGGAGGCACGACCATGAAAATGGTTATGGCAATTATCAAGCCTTTCAAACTTGACGATGTGCGTGAAGCGCTGTCCGAAATTGGGGTACAGGGTATTACGGTTACTGAGGTCAAGGGGTTTGGGCGTCAAAAAGGTCACACCGAGCTGTATCGCGGCGCGGAATATGTTGTGGATTTCTTACCTAAGGTTAAGATTGAAGCAGTGGTCAAAGATGATCTGGTGGATCAGGTTATTGAAGGCATATCCAAGGCCGCTAATTCCGGCAAAATCGGCGATGGCAAAATTTTTGTTGCCGCTATTGAACAGGCAGTGCGTATTCGTACTGGCGAATCCGGCGAAGAAGCCTTGTAAGTCTGGGGGGAGTTAATAATGGAAAATCAAATTTTTCAATTGCAGTACGCCATGGACACCTTTTACTTTCTGGTAATGGGCGCTCTGGTGATGTGGATGGCGGCGGGTTTCGCCATGCTCGAAGCGGGTCTCGTGCGCGCTAAAAATACAACAGAAATTCTAACCAAAAACGTGGTGCTGTTTGCGATTGCCTGTACCGCCTATCTGGTTGTGGGTTATGACATCATGTACGGCGGCGGCATTTTCCTCGCCGGTATCGATGGCGGTGAAACGCTGGTCAAGGATGCGCTGGCCGCCTCGGTTGAAAATGGTTTTGATGGCGATTCGGTTTATTCCACCGCCTCGGACTTTTTCTTCCAGGTAGTGTTTGTCGCCACCGCGATGTCGATTGTCTCCGGCGCGGTGGCTGAGCGCATGAAGCTGTGGGCTTTCCTGGCTTTTGCCGTGGTGATGACGGCGTTCATCTACCCAATGGAAGGCAACTGGACATGGGGCGGCGGCTCGGTGTTTGGTCTGTACAGTCTGGGTGATGACTTCGGTTTCCTCGACTTTGCCGGTTCCGGTATCGTGCATCTGGCGGGCGCATCGGCTGCGTTAGCGGGCGTGCTGGTGTTGGGCGCACGTAAAGGCAAGTATGGCGCCAATGGTCAGATCAATGCGATCCCCGGCGCCAACCTGCCGTTGGCGACGCTGGGCACGTTCATTTTGTGGATGGGCTGGTTCGGCTTCAACGGCGGTTCGGTGTTGAAGCTGGGTGATATGGCCAGCGCCAACTCAGTCGCGATGGTGTTCCTGAACACCAATGCCGCTGCCGCCGGTGGTGTGATTGCCGCCCTGATCGTTGCGCGCATGCTGTTCGGTAAAGCGGATTTGACCATGGCCTTAAACGGCGCGCTGGCCGGTCTGGTGGCGATCACTGCTGGACCTGATACGCCAACACCGTTGATGGCGACCATCATCGGCGCGATTGGCGGTGTGATCGTGGTGTTCTCCATTATTACCCTTGATCGTATGAAGATCGATGATCCGGTGGGCGCGATTTCGGTTCACGGCGTGGTCGGTATGTGGGGTCTGATGGCCGTACCGTTGACCAACGATGAAGCGAGCTTCGGTGGCCAGCTCGTTGGTCTGCTAACGATTATGATCTGGGTCTTTGCAGCCAGCTTTATCACCTGGGTTATCATCAAGGCGGTAATGGGCGTGCGCGTCAGCGAAGAAGAAGAGTTCGAAGGCGTGGATCTGTCCGAGTGCGGGATGGAAGCCTATCCGGAATTCACCGGCGCGCGGGGTTCCGGCAAATAAGTTGTACTGCTGAAACCTGCGAAAAACGGGCGCTTTATGCGCCCGTTTTTTTTGCGCAAGGTTTTTTTAACGCAAAGGCGCGGAGGCGCAGAGGACGCGAAGAATTTTTGGTTCTTTTTGTGCCGAGACTGTAGGTGCGGTTTCAGCCGTACAACTGCCGTGTACGATTGAAATTGTACTACAACGAATACCCCCATCTATGAGCAGGGGCTATTATTCAAATCCTTTGCTCTCTCTGCGCCTCTGCGTTGAGATTTTGCTTGCGCTTCGCGTTGAAATCCTGTCCTGCCTCCCTGCATTGCGGTACCCTGTTCCGATGGCGATATTGAAGGTTATCAAACTGGCGGTGCTGAATATTCCGCCCGTGAGTTTTACTCTACAGGCGGGGGAATGTGTCGGTCTCAGCGGGCCTTCCGGGGAAGGCAAGTCGTTGCTGTTGCGCGCGCTGGCGGATCTGATTCCCCATGAGGGCAGGGTGATGCTGGACGGCGAGGACTGCAATCATGTCCATCCGGCGCAGTGGCGTCGGCGGGTGGGGTTGTTGCTGCCCGAGAGTCACTGGTGGTCGGATCGGGTTGGCGATCATTTTCCCGTGCGCGAAATGGACAGGGTGCATGCGCTGGGTTTTGACGAGAGGGTTTTCGACTGGCAGGTGTCGCGCTGTTCTTCCGGTGAAAAGCAGCGCCTGGCCTTGCTGCGTCTGCTGGCCAACCTGCCCGAGGTGCTGTTGCTGGACGAGCCCACCGCCAGTCTGGATCCGCGGTCGACGCGGCGGGTGGAGGCGCTGGTGGAAGACTACCGGCGGGAACACGCGGCGCCGGTGCTCTGGGTGAGCCACGATCCGGCCCAGCTTGCGCGGGTGGCGGATCGGCAGTTGCGGCTGGAACACAAGATTCTGCGGGAAGCGGCGGCATGAGCGTGATTCATTTGTCCATGGCGGATCTGGGGCTGGCGGCCCTGCTGGTATTGTTGCTGGCGGCCCTGTCGTTCGTCCTGCGCCTGCAACTGCAGCGCCAGATCCTGATCTCGGCCGCGCGCACCACGATACAATTGTTGCTGATCGGGCTGGTGCTGAAAAGCCTGTTCGCCAGCAGCAGTCCCTTCTGGATCGCGCTGATGGCGCTGGTGATGCTGGCGGTGGCCGGGCGTGAAGTCATGCAGCGCCAGAAGCGGCCGTTTCGCGGCGCATGGGGCTATGGTTTGGGCACCCTGTCCATGTTCGTGTCTTCCTTCGCCACCACGGTCTTTGCCTTGCAAGCGGTGATCGGCACCGAGCCGTGGTATTTGCCACAGTATTCCATTCCCCTGCTGGGGATGATGCTGGGCAACACCATGAATGGCGTGGCGCTGGCGCTGGATCGACTGACCTCCAGCGCCTGGCAGCAACGGGCGGTGATCGAAACCCGGCTCACTTTGGGGCAAGACTGGAGCGAGGCGATTGCCGATATCAGCCGCGACAGCCTGCGCACCGGCATGCTGCCCATCATCAACGCCATGGCCGCCGCCGGCATCGTCAGCCTGCCGGGCATGATGACCGGCCAGATCCTCTCCGGCACGCCGCCGCTGGAAGCGGTCAAGTACCAGATTCTGATCATGTTCATGATTGCCGCCGGCACCGGCTTTGCCAGCGTCATCGCCACCTGGCTGGGCGCGCGGCGCCTGTTCGATGCGCGCCAGCGGCTGCGCCTGTCGCGGCTGGCGGGCGGAGAGTAAATCCCTTGTCCTACAAATCCTTCAGGAACTCGGGCACGGCCAGCGCGCCGCGGTGGATGTCGGCATTGTAATAGCGGCAGGCGAAGCTCTTTTGCGCCGCGTCCTGTTCCCGGAAGCAGCGCAGATCCCGGTTGCCCGCGAGGGTGGCGCTCCACCAGCCGGAGGGGTAGATCGGTTGCGGAAAGTGCAGCGTGGCCTGTTGCGCAAAGCCGGCGGCCCGCATGCGCCGGTACATGTCCTGCAACAGTTCCCGGTGCAGCAGCGGTGACTCGCTTTGCTGCACCAGAATGCCGTCCTCGCCCAGCGCGCGGCGGCAGTGACGGTAGAAGGTTTCGCTGAACAGCACCTCGCCGGGGCCGACGGGATCGGTGCTGTCCACGATGATCACGTCCAGACTGCCGGCGGCGGCCTTGTCCACCCACTCGATGCCATCGGCAAAATGCAGTTCGGCGCGCGGGTCGCCGTTGGCCTCGCAGAGTTCGGGAAAATACTGTTCCGACAGGCGGGTAACGCGCTCGTCGATGTCCACCTGCTGCGCCCGTTCCACTTCGGGATGCCGCAGCACCTCGCGCAGGGTGCCGCAGTCACCGCCGCCGATGATCAGCACCCGCCGCGGCGCGGGATGGGTGAACAGGGCCGGGTGGCTCATCATTTCATGATAAAGAAAGTTGTCGCGGCCGGAGACCATGGTGCAGCCGTCGATGACCATCAGCCGGCCGAAGGTCTCGGTCTCGAAGATTTCGATTTTCTGAAACGGCGTCTGTTCCTCGTGCAGCTTGCGTTTCAGTTTGAGCGAGAAGGCGGTGCCGGTTTCGTCGATGGCTTCGGTGAACCAGCTTGCGGGATCGAATGGCATGAGAATAAACCGAATCAAGAAATGAAGGGAAAAGATACAAGATACAGGATACAGGTTCCAACCTGTATCTTTCCCCTTGTATCTTGTATCTTTCCCCCCACATTTCTGTATTCTTGAGCGCATGCCGGACTGGGACATCGAACAATCGCGCAGGCTGTACAACATCGACGGCTGGGGCGCGGGCTATTTCGCCATCGGCCCGCAGGGGCATTTGCTGGTTCGGCCAACCCGGGAAGCCGGGCGGGAAATCGATCTGCACGACGTGGTGCGCGCGGCGCTGGCGCAGGGCCATCGCCTGCCCCTGTTGCTGCGCTTCAGCGACATCCTGCATCACCGCCTGCAAAGCCTGCGGCAGGCCTTCGCCACGGCCATGCAGGCGGAGGACTATGCCGGCGGCTATCTGCCGGTGTATCCCGTCAAGGTCAACCAGCAGCACAGCGTGGTGCAGGCCTTGCTGGAGGCCGGGCAGCCGATGGGGCTGGAGGCGGGCAGCAAGTCGGAGCTGATGGCCGTGCTGGGCGTATCGGCGGCGCCGATCTCGCCCATCGTCTGCAATGGCTACAAGGACAGGGAATACGTGCGCCTGGCGCTGATTGGCCAGAAGCTGGGACAGCGTGTTTATCTGGTCATCGAAAAGCTCTCCGAACTGGACATCGTGCTGGCCGAGGCGGCGGCGCTGAACGTGCAGCCGTGTCTGGGCCTGCGCGTGCGGCTGGCTTCCGTTGGCAAGGGCAACTGGCAGAACACCGGCGGCGAGAAGTCCAAGTTTGGCCTGTCCGCGACGCAGGTGCTGGCGATGCTGGCGCGGCTGCGCGAGGCCGGCCGGCTGGACTGTCTGCAAATGCTGCATTTTCATCTGGGCTCGCAACTGGCGAACATTCGCGACATTCAGCGCGGCATGCAGGAATGCGCCCGCTACTATGCCGAGCTGCGGCGGCTGGGCGCGGCCATCGATTGCGTGGACGTGGGCGGCGGCCTGGGCGTGGACTACGAGGGCAGTCGTTCCCGTCACGCCTGCTCCATGAATTACGATCTCGACAGCTATGCCCGCCATATCGTGCATGCGCTGAAGGAAATCTGCGGGCAGCAGGATCTGCCTGCGCCGCGCATCATGACCGAGTCGGGGCGCGCCATGAGCGCCCACCACGCGGTGCTGGTCATGAATACGGTCAACGTTGAACAGGTGCCGGGCGAAGCGCCCGCGCCGCCGGCAGCGGATCGGGAACCGGCGCTGCAGGAACTGGCCCGTTTGCAACAGGCGCTGCGGGACGCGGACGTCAGCGGCGCCGCGGCCATCGAGGCCTGGCATGACGTGCGCTACTGGCTGGGCGAGGCGCAGACTCTATACACCCACGGGGTGCTGAACCTGCAACAGCGCGCCCGGGCCGAGTCGCTGTACTTTTCCTGCTGCCGCCTGATTCGCGCGCGGCTGGATCCGCGCCAGCGCCGGCACCAGGCCGTGCTGGATGCGCTCAATGAAAAACTGGCGGACAAGTATTTTTGCAACTTTTCCCTGTTCCAGTCGATTCCCGATGTCTGGGGCATCGATCAGATCTTCCCTATCGTGCCCCTGCACCGGCTGCACGAGAAACCGGAACGGCGCGGCGTGATCGAGGACATCACCTGTGACTCCGACGGGCGCATCGATTACTACGTGGAAGCCGAGGGTATCGAGTCCAGCCTGCCCCTGCATGCCTGGCAGCCGGGCGAAGCCTACTGGCTGGGGGTGTTTCTGGTGGGCGCCTATCAGGAGATCCTCGGCGACATGCACAACCTGTTCGGCGACACCGATTCCCTGCATCTGCGCCTGACGGACGACAGCTACCGGCTGGAACAGCCCTGCCGTGGTGATCAGGTCAGCGACCTGCTGCGTTACGTGCATTTCGATCCGGAAACGCTGGCGCGGAACTATCGTGCTAGAATAGCCGCCGCCGAAGACCTGAGCGCGGAGGAAAGACAGCATTGTCTGGACGCGCTGCTGCGCGGGTTGGCCGGCTACAGTTACCTGCAGGATTGATCCCGGAGACGAGCATGAATGAAATCCAGATAGAACAACACGCCTCCCCCGCCAAGCTGGAAGTGCTGGGCGTGTTCGACTGGCCCGAATGGAGCAAGGAAGTGTCCGAGTTCGACTGGGAATACGACAGAAGCGAAACCTGCTACTTCGTCGAGGGCCATGCCATCGTCACCCCCGAAAACGGCGAACCGGTGGAAATGGGCGCCGGCGATCTGGTGGTATTCCCGGCCGGCATGCGCTGCCGCTGGAAGATCACCAAGGACGTGCTCAAGCACTACAACTTCAGCTAAATAAGTGTTCCAAATGCCAGTACATTTTTGCTAAAACCGTTCGTCCTGAGCTTGTCGAAGGACAAACAGATTAAGTACTTTATTTACACTGTTTCCACGCTCATGGTTCGACCCTTCGTCAGGCTCAGGACTTCACCACGAACGTGGAAACCCGTAAAGTGTACTGGCATTTGGAACGCCTATTTAGTCTGCGGGCGATCACCACGCAGTAATCCGGCCACGCTCAGATCTTCATCCAGTTCGGGCCAGTGAATACCTTCCCCGTCACCCAAAAGCTCATGATTCTCCAGTTGTGCTTGCGTGGCCCTGGCCAGACGCGGAAACCAAACCAGCGGGACCGTAACCTTTCGCCCGTCCACCAGTGAAACGATCAAATCATCCTCTGTAAACTCGACCTTCCGGGCCAGGGGATGGG
>WFVC01000076.1 GCA_015491815.1 Gammaproteobacteria bacterium
ACATCGCCGAGAGCGGCGCCCGCGCCCGCTCCGGCTACACAGGGATCAAAAGCCTGTTGACCAAGGCGGTCGATCGCATCGACAAGTTGTATCAGAACCCCTCGGCATACACGGGGATCCCGACCGGCTTCACCGACTTTGATAACAAGACCTCGGGACTGCAAAATTCCGATCTGATTATCATTGCCGGGCGACCCTCGATGGGTAAAACCACTTTCGCTATGAACATCGTTGAAAATGCGGCGATTAAAAATGACACGGCGGTGGCTGTGTTCAGTATGGAAATGCCGGGCGAGTCACTGGTGATGCGTATGCTGTCTTCACTGGGGCGGATTGATCAGCACAAGATCCGCACCGGCCAGCTGGATGACGCCGACTGGCCGCGTCTGACCTCGGCGGTGGGCATACTCAATAACGCCAATATCTTTATCGATGACACCGCCGGCCTGAACCCCATGGAAATCCGCGCGCGCGCGCGGCGCATCAAGCGTGATCACGGCAGCCTCGGTCTGATTGTGATCGATTACCTGCAACTGATGCAGACTCACGGCGGCTCGGAAAACCGAGCCACGGAAATTTCGGAAATCTCGCGCGGCCTAAAGGCGCTGGCCAAGGAACTCAATGTGCCGGTGATCGCCCTGTCGCAGCTCAATCGCGGACTGGAGCAACGGCCCAACAAACGGCCCATTATGTCGGATCTGCGTGAATCCGGCGCGATTGAGCAGGATGCGGACTTAATCGTTTTCATCTACCGTGATGAGGTCTATAACGAGGAAAGCCCGGACAAGGGCACCGCGGAAATCATCATCGGCAAACAGCGTAACGGTCCCATCGGCATGTCGCGCCTGACCTTCATCGGCCAGTACACCAAGTTTGAAAATTTCATCTCTGACGGCGCTTACGAGGACTATGCATGAGTCAGCCGCGCGCGGCTCGGCTCACCGGCCCCGAGGTGCGGATCGATGTTTCCGCATTGCAACATAATCTGGCGGTCGCCCGCCGCCATGCGCCCGGGTCAAAACAGCTTGCCGTGATCAAGGCGGATGCCTACGGGCATGGCCTGTTGCGCGTGGCGCAGGCGCTGGCGGAGGCCGATGCCTTTGCCGTAGCGCGCCTGTCTGAAGCGCTGGCGCTGCGCGAAGCGGGGATCCGCAAGGATATCGTTCTGCTGGAAGGAGTGATGAATCAGGACGAATGGCGACTGGCGCAGCAGCAGCAACTGCAACCGGTGGTGCATCAGGCCGAACAGATTCAATTATTGCAGCAGAGCGCAGGCGTCCCCCTCAGCGTCTGGCTGAAAATTGATACAGGCATGCACCGGCTGGGATTTCAGCCGCAGGATGCTGCTGAGGCGGCCCGGCAATTGCGCGAATGCGCCTGCGTGCAGGGCGCGCCCCGGCTGATGACTCATCTGGCCGATGCCGATGATCGCACTATCCCGCATACCGATGAACAGTGCGCCCGTTTTGATCAGGCAGTCGCTGCTCTTGACGGCGAGCAAAGCATCGCCAATTCCGCCGGTCTGCTGGGCTGGCCG
Source organism: Gammaproteobacteria bacterium (assembly GCA_015491815.1). GTDB lineage: Bacteria > Pseudomonadota > Gammaproteobacteria > UBA6429 > Thiohalophilaceae > JAADGZ01. The sequence continues at coordinate 1,538 of WFVC01000076.1, forward strand.
GCCACGCGCCGCGACTGGGTGCGCCCGGGGATCATGCTCTACGGCGCTTCGCCATTTATCGACAGCAGCGCCGTCGAGCTGGATCTGCAGCCGGTGATGAGCCTGCAAACCCGTTTAATTGCCATACATGAGGGCAAAAAAGGCGAGGCGGTGGGCTATGGCGGCCGCTGGCGTTGTCCTGAAGATATGCGCATTGGCGTCGCCGCGATCGGTTATGGCGATGGTTATCCGCGCCATGCGCCTGATCAGACGCCGGTGCTGGTGAACGAACAGCGCAGCGGGATTATCGGTCGGGTATCGATGGATATGATCATGCTTGATTTGCGTCCCTGCCCCGAGGCGACGATCGGCGATCCTGTTTTGCTCTGGGGCAGAACCGAGCAGGGCGCGAGCCTGCCCGTCGATGACGTGGCGAAGCAGGCCGATACCATTGCCTATGAATTGTTTTGCCGTTTAACTCCGCGGCTGAATTTCGTTTAGTTACTTTCAGATATAAGGGAAGCTCTGATTAATTCCGCCGTTCGTGGTGAAGTCCTGAGCCTGACGAAGGGTCGAACCATGAACGCTAAGTATTGTAAAATCATAATGTTATATGGTTCACCCTTCGACAAGCTCAGGGTGAACGGAATTAATCAGAGCTTCCTAAGGATTATTCCTCACGGCGGGTGGAGATCACGGTCCAGCGCATGGGCGCGCGACAGTCGCGTTCGCCGAAAGTGGTTTTAAGATCGGCGGCGACTTTATCGACGACATCATCAATCGCAGTATCGCCACGCTGTTCGATTTCCAGTCGCAGCGGCGAACCGGTGACCATGCCCAGCGCGGCCTGCGTCGGTTCGGCGAACACACATTGGCCCTGCTGCGTTTCAAACTGTATATCGCTGAATCCCGCCTGCTCCATATCGTTACGGATCTGCTCCTGATCGTGGTAGCTGAAAGGAACCTGTAAAAATGCCGGGACATCCCCGTCAAAAAATTCAGCCAGAATTTCATTGGTGGTGCGGGGCAGGGGATTGTGTTCCAGTGAATCCCAGATGCTGAACAACAGGCGGCCGCCGGGCGCGAGCACCCGCCGCGCCTGTTGAAAAAACTGCACCTTGTCCGGGCAGAACATGATGCCGAACTGGCAGGCGACAAGATCAAAATGCTGATCCTCAAAAGGCAGGGCCATGGCGTCGGCAACCTGAAAGCGGATATTTTCAGATTCAGAAAACTTTTTCTCAGCGTGTTTCAACATGGCGTCGTTTAAGTCGCTGGCGGTGATGTGAACCCGGGCGGGCAGATGATCGCGCAGGTAACGGGTGGCGATGCCGGTGCCAGCGGCAATTTCCAGAACCTTTTCCGGCTCCCCGCCGGCGATGCGGGCGGCAAGATCCTCGGCGCAGTCGTGAAAAAACATCGGCCCGAGATAGCGATCATAATTTTCAGGAATATTGCCGGTAAAGGCGCTGTAAATATCATTCATACCGAGTTCCTTTCTTTTATTCATTATTGCAGACGGCAGATATGTGGTTTGCCGTCTGAGCGCTAAAAATTCAAATTAAAGTTGACGCTAATATCATTTGAAAAATTACTGTCTTCAAGGGGAATGCCGGGGACGCCGTCGCCATCGGCATCCGATGATACCAGATCCCATTCCGGATTCGTAAGCAGCCCATAGACGGAGCAGCCGGATGCAGCGGCGGGACAGAAAGACTGGTTGCGGTTCCAGACATTGACGACATCGATATTGATTTCATTGCCCCAGTCAACCAGCATGTGCGCGCCGATCTGGCCTTCGGCGACCCGCATCTCGATAGCCTCTGAACAGGGTGTGGCCGGGTTCGGGTTGTTGCTGCAGCCGTTAAATACATAGCGGCCGGGGCCGAACACGCGAATATCATGCACCGTCCATTCGCTCCCGAGAATTAACTGGCGATTGGAGATGAACATGTTTTCTCGAGTGGTGTCGTTGAGAATATCGTCTTCGCTGTTGAGGGTGCCGTCCCAGACGCTAAAGAAGTCATTCGAGCCGGTTGCGGTTGAACCATTCACGGTGTAGGTCACGGTTAAATTGCCGAGGTTGATAAAGCGAAGGCTGGATGCCGTCAGCAGCGAACTGTTCCATTCGCCATCGGCCTCAACAATTGAATTGCCGTCAATGGCGGCAAAAAAATCCGCCGCGCTAATCGCGCCTCTTATCGGATCAAAAAAACCTTCGCTTGCTGAGGCGTCAATATCAATCGAGCCCAGTTTGAATAACGGCGCGTTGGCGCTGTTGGCAAATCCGCGTAAGCGGATGTTGCCTGTTTCAAGGCTGCCCTCTCCTGCCAGCGCATCACGGCGCAGGAATAAGGCGGTGACCTCAGTGTCCGTTTTAAGAATATACGCGGTGATCTGATCGCCGACAGCCAGATCATCGATGGAAAATTTCTGCAGGGCGGCGCTGCTGACATCCAGCATTCGGGTTGAGTTATTGATTTGCATGGACAGACCTGCAACCGAAACCTGACGGGAGGCGGGATCAATGCTTTCGATATTGCCGACTGCGGTGACATTGGGCGGCACATAAAACTCAATCCGATCGGCGTTGATGACGCCGGGAGAAATGAACTGACCGAATACTTTTAAGCGCGTGCCGTAACCAATATCAGCAGCCGTGCCGTTTATAAACAAAGTATAATTTATAATGCCTCTATCAACCCCGCCAGTGTGCGGGGGGTTTTATTGTTGTTCAACCCGTCGGCTGCCGCCAAACCAGAACTCGATATTCTTACTTAAAAATTCGCGATAGGGGACATAGTGGGAGCCGTCACAGGAAAACGTCAGACCGACCATGCCGTTGATGATATTGAATGAAGACGAGCGCAGATAAACGGTTTCATCGGCATGGCGCAACTGTTTAAACAGGTTGAGCACGCAGGCGATGTCTTCGCTACTGACGATGGCGCGCGAGGTCAATGGTTGACGGGGATAGGCCAGACAGCGATCCGGGTTGATCAACTCATCGACAGTATTGATGTGATAGGTGTAGGGATCCTCCATCGACCAGAAGGATGCGCGGGAACTGGAGAAGTGAATTTTACAGTGAAAGATACCGTGGTGCTGCATCATCTCGATAATAATATCGATCACCTCATCCAGACATTTGTCCATTGCGCTATGCACCCGTTCCTGCATGAACAGGGTGCTGCGAATGGCCGGATCGCCCTTGTATTGAATCCACTTCTGTTCTTCTTCCGGCGGGTTATCTTTTGAGGCGGGAAGATCGTCTACGTCAAAATCGGCGGCGATAAAACCCAGCACGGTTAGTCCGTCACGCACAGGGTGCATCACGGTAATGCAGGACTTTTTCGTCTGTTCACTGATATACACATGAGAAAGGGTAAATCCCTGATAGGGCAGACGGGTCTCAAGATAGGGCCGGTCGGAGAGATCCATGCCGCGCTTGCTGACGTCCATGTATTGCGCATCGATATTGGCCGAGAGCAGATGGCCGCGCGTGTCCACCGCGTAGATCAAATGGCAATGGGGCAATAGCGGCATGTCTTTTTGCAATAACAGATCCAGTGCATCAGAATTGTTCCACAGAGGGCTGCAGGCGCGGGCCAGCGCGGCCATGGGCTCGGCGGTGAGCAGGCGCAGGGTCTGTTTCTTCTCTCGAATAGTTTGTTCAAACCATGACATGTTATGTTTAATAAATTTAATCGAATTAGTTTTTAAGTATCAGATATTATGCCAGCGACAGGCGCGTACTGAGATGACGTCGCTCACGTAATGACTGATAGGATAATAACAGGATGAAGCGTGATCTGTGCTACATTTAGCGGCTGAATTATAAAGCCCCTGAACCCAACTGGAAATTATTAGGCTATGTCCCGATCTCGAACTGTGTTTAGTTGCAGCGCCTGTGGCGGTGAAACCAGCAAATGGGTGGGCCAGTGTCCCGACTGTGCGGCCTGGAATACCCTGAGCGAAGTAGTGGCGATTTCATCGACAAAACCTAATCCCCGTTTCAGCGGTTTTGCCGGCTCATCCGGCGCCAACAGCGTGCAGCGGCTGGAAGAGATTGAGGTGGATGAAACCCGGCGAACGCAAACCGGCATTGTCGAGTTTGACCGGGTGCTGGGTGGCGGGCTGGCGCCGGGTTCGGTGG
>WFVC01000077.1 GCA_015491815.1 Gammaproteobacteria bacterium
AATGACATGGGCAAAACCATTCAACAGCGCGACATCGGTGCCCGGTTTAATCGGCAAATGCATGTCCGCCATTTGCGCAAACATGGTCACCCGCGGATCGATCACGATCACCGGGAACTTGCGCTTCTCCAGCGCCTCACGCAGCCGCCAGAAAATAACCGGATGCTGTTCGGGAAGGTTGGAGCCAATCGCCAGCAGGCACTCGGTATGTTCAAAATCATCATAGCAACCCGGCGGGCCATCAGAACCAAAAGAGCGCTTATAACCGGACACTGCCGAGGCCATGCACAGGGTGGTGTTGCCATCATAATTATTGGTGCCGATCACCCCGCGCGCCAGTTTGCCCAGAGTATAAAATTCTTCCGTCATGATCTGGCCGGTGGATACAATCGCAAAGGCATCGCGCCCGTGCTCGGCCTGAATATTTTTTATCGCCCCGGATACTTTATCCAGCGCCGCATCCCAGCTCGCTTCTTTAAAGGGTTCAAAACGCTTATCCCGTATTAACGGCGTTTTTCCGCGACCCGATGAACGAAACAACTCGTGTTCAAAAATGCCTTTCAGACACAGCTTGCCACGATTGACATCGGCATCGCCGACGCCGCGCGAAGTCACCGCCTCGCCCTTGTCGTTCAAGCCGACTTCAATGGAACAGCCGGTGGAGCAATAACCGCAGGTGGTGTATTTCCATTCGACTACGCCCTTGTCGGGGAGCTTGATGGGATTTTTTTTCTTTCGACCGAATAACATTCGTATTTTTCCGGGTTTGGATTTAAACGCAGAGGGCACGGAGACGCAAAGGCGCAGAGGAAAACAAGGATAAAACCACACCTATAATAAAACTTCGCAAGAAACATTGGAGAGGTACAGACAAAGCAAAAAATTCTCTGCGCCTCTGCGTCTCCGCGTTCTCTGCGATAAATTCACTCATCCAACTAATTTCTCAGTTCTTATATTGCCGTCAGCGAAAGGAAAATTTTCTCGCCTTCGATTTTAATCGGATAACGCGCCGCGCAGCCTTCATCGGGGGCGACCGCCATGCCGGTTTCAAGACTGATGTTCCAATTATGCAGTGGGCAGGCCACTTTATTATCATGCACCAGTCCCTGTGACAGCGGGCCGCCGTTATGCGGGCACTTGTCACGCAGGGCAAAGATTTCATCCTTGTCGGTGCGAAACACGGCGATGTCGCCATCACTGCCGCGCACGACCCGCGCCCCCTGTCGGGGAATATCGTTTACTGTTCCAACTTCAATCCAGTTATCACTCATAGTCTTTACCATTCGATAGTTATTTTTCAACGCAAAGACGCAATGGCGCAAAGAAATTAAATACTTTGCGTTCTCCGCGTCTTCGCGTCTTTGCGTTTATCATTTATCTCTCGTTTAACCACTGATTTCTTTCAGCGGGACGAACTCATGTTCAGCCACACCCTCGACGCGTTCCTTCCAGGGATCCACCTGCGCGACTTTCTGCGCGATCAGGAAGCGTTCGGCCAGCGCCTTGCGACCGTCTTCGTCTTCAAGAATACGTTCCTTGATATAACTCAGTCCCACCCTTTCCAGCCAGGGGGCGGTGCGGTCAAGATAATGCGCTTCTTCGCGATACAGTTGCATAAAGGCGGCGCAGTATTCCTTGACTTCTTCTTCGGTGCTGACATTGCAAAGATAATCGGTCGCCCGCACTTTCACGCCGCCGTTGCCACCGATATGCAGTTCATAACCGGAGTCTACGCAGACCACGCCGAAGTCTTTAATCGTCGCCTCGGCGCAGTTGCGCGGGCAACCGGACACGGCCAGTTTGAATTTATGCGGCGTCCATGACGCCCAGGTGAGTTTTTCCAGTTCAACGCCCAAGTGGGTGGAGTCCTGTGTGCCGAAGCGGCACCATTCCTTACCGACGCAGGTTTTCACCGTGCGCATGGCCTTGCCATAGGCGTGACCGGAGACAAACCCCGCTTCCTCCAGTTCTTTCCAGACTTTCGGCAGTTCTTCTTTTTTCAGTCCGTACAGACCAATGCGCTGACCGCCGGTGACATGCACCGTTTTAACTTTATACTTCTCCGCCACGTCAGCAATTTTTCTCAATTCCTGCGGGCTGGTGCCGCCCCCCCACATGCGCGGTATAACGGAGTAAGTGCCGTCTTTTTGAATATTGGCATGCGCGCGTTCGTTAATGAAACGCGACTGACTGGCGTCTTTATATTCAGTCGGCCATGCGCAGAGCAGATAATAATTCAGCGCCATGCGACACTTGGGACAACCATCGTCTTTTTTCCAGTTAAGCGCCTGCATGGTGGCGGGAATGGATTTTAATTCCTTATCCAGAATCGCCTTGCGCAGATCATCATGAGATAAATCCGTACAGCCGCAAACCGGTTTTAAGTGCGGGGCAACCGAATGATCGCCACCGACGGTATGGGCCAGCAGGGCTTCGACCAGGCCGGTACAGGAACCACAGGAACTTGAGGCCTTGGTATGCGCGCGCACATCATCGAGGGTAAAGAGTTTCTTTTCATTGATGGCCTTGACGATATCGCCTTTGCATACGCCGTTACAACCACAGATCTCGGCGTCATCCGGCATCGCCGCAACCCGGCTTTCTTCACCACCGTGACCGGAGTCGCCCAGATGCGCCTGACCGAATAAAATATTTTCGCGCATTTCACTGATGTCGGTTTCATCGCGCATGAGATCGAAATACCAGCTTCCATCCAGCGTATTGCCATACATGACCACGCCTTTGATGCGATTGTCCTGCACCACCAGTTTGCGGTAAACGCCACGCGAGGCATCCTGAAACACCAGTTCATCGGTATATTCATTGCCAGTGAAATCGCCGGCGGAAAACAGGTCAATCCCGGTCACTTTCAGCTTGGTCGAGGTGACCGAACCTTCGTAACGGCCGATGCCGTATTTGGCCAGATGGTTGGCGCAGACTTTCGCCATTTCGAACAGCGGCGCGACCAGTCCGTAAGTCAGACCACGATGTTGCACGCATTCCCCCACCGAATACACTCTTGGATCAAAGGTCTGCATGGTGTCATTGACGACGATGCCGCGTTCACAATGAATGCCGGCGGCTTTGGCCAGCTCTATATTGGGACGAATGCCTACCGCCATCACCACCAGATCGGCGTAGATTTCGGTGCCATCTTTAAAGCGTACTTTTTCCACCCGCTCTTTACCGATGATAGCTTCGGTTTGCGCCTGCATGAGGAAATTCAGACCCCGTTCTTCCAGTGAACTCTTAAGCATTTCAGCGGCGGCATGATCAAGCTGGCGTTCCATCAGGCTATCCATGAGATGCACCACGGTGACGCTCATGCCCTGTTCCATTAAACCGTTGGCCGCTTCCAGACCCAGCAGGCCGCCGCCGATGACGACGGCGTGTTTGTGCTTACTGGCGGCGTCCAGCATCTGCTCCACATCGTGAATATCACGGAAAGACACCACGCCTTCGAGATCATGGCCGGGCACAGGAATAATAAAAGGATTGGAGCCGGTGGCGATCAGCAGGCGATCATAACTTTCTTCGCTGCCGTCTTCGGCGACGACTTTATGCTTGATGCGATCAATTTCCTTAATCGCCTTGCCCTTGTGCAGGGTAATATGATTATCGGCATACCACTGATCATCATTCAGGATGATGTCCTCAATGGTTTTTTCACCGGCCAGCACCGGCGAGAGCATAATGCGGTTGTAGTTGCAGTGCGGCTCGGCGCCAAACACGGTAATGTCATAGGCGTCCGGCGCGACTTTGAGCAGTTCCTCAATCGTGCGGATCCCCGCCATGCCGTTTCCGATTACCACCAGTTTTTCTTTCATTTTCAACTCCAGAAATATTCTTTGTTCAATGGCTCAATGCCGCCATGCATGTCGCCTACCGTCTGCAAGGTATATGCCAGATTTGAGATTTACATGGGGAACGAAGATAACCCACTGTTTTTCTTTGGAATGATTCCATCTATCAGTCCCTGCTTTTCGAACATGACTTTAATTCATGCGCGATGATAGTGCACTCATGAATTCAAACGCCTCGGCAACTGGCAGGATCAGGGGAAATCACGGCTATCAGCCATACCCTAAATTTGCACCCAAACGAGGCGAAATGGGAAAAAGACTCTATATATATCCAGGCGCGGCTGAGTGACAACAGGCCGAGCCATTTATTCTTCTCGTTGCATAAAATCATGCCTTGCACTGGAAAAGCACAGCTTTTATCCAGCATAGAAACAGTTTTATCTTATATTTCATTGAGTTACGAATTGGCACATGACTTGCTTAGGCTTATTGAAATTTTTGACTAATCACTGGAATACATTGATATGAGCGATAATAACGACAAACTTAACCTGCTTTCTTTCAGCGGCAAAACTCGCATACTCCATCTGAGCTGGTTCGCTTTCTTTTTAAGTTTTTTCGTCTGGTTCAACCATGCTCCTCTGCTGGGCGCAATGCGGGAAGCCTTTGACCTCACGGATCAGCAAGTCAAAGCTCTGCTCATCATTAATGTCACCCTGACCATTCCTGCGCGGATCATTGTGGGCATGCTGGTGGATGCCTTCGGCCCCCGGCGCATGTATTCCCTGCTGCTATTTATTTCCAGCTTTCTCTGTTTTGGTTTCGCCTTTGCCGATGACTACGAACAGTTGCTGCTAATGCGTTTCCTGATGGGCTTTGTCGGCGCCGGTTTTGTCATCGGCATCCGTATGGTCAGTGAATGGTTCCCCGCCAAACAGCTTGGCGTGGCCGAAGGCATCTATGGTGGCTGGGGTAATTTCGGCTCGGCGGCGGCGGCAATGAGCTTGCCGGCAATCGCGCTGTTTTACGGCGGTGATGACGGCTGGCGTTATGCCATCGCAACTACCGGCGTACTGGCGCTGGTTTATTCCGCTGTTTATTTCTTTTCAGTTTCGGATACCCCAAAAGGTTCAACCTATTTTAAACCAAAAAAATCCGGCGCCATGGAAGTAACCAGCAAGGGGGATTTCTTTCTCTATTTGCTTATGAATATTCCCATGTATGCCGCGCTCGCTATCCTCACCTGGAAACTGAGTCCCGCCAATCTCGGCATTCTCTCCACGCCCCTGAGCGACATGATTTATGCAGTGCTTATCGGCATCTACATTTTTCAGACTATTCGCATCTATCAGATCAACAAACATGTGTTCGTTGAAGATGTGCCTGAAATCGAAAAATACAAATTTAAGCAGGTAGTGATTCTGGATCTGGCCTACTTCGTAACTTTTGGTTCAGAACTCGCCGTCGTCTCCATGCTACCCCTGTTCTTTATGGATACGTTTGAACTGTCCGCCGTGACCGCCGGCCTGCTTGCCTCCGGTTTTGCTTTTATGAACCTGCTCGCACGTCCCGGCGGCGGACTCATCAGCGACAAATTCGGACGCAGGAAAACTCTGATGATCCTGATTACCGGTCTGGCGTTGGGTTATTTCATTATGAGCAACATCACCTCAGACTGGCCTATCTGGCTGGCGGTGATTGCCAGCATGGCCTGTTCCTTCTTCGTACAATCGGGTGAAGGCGCGGTCTTCGCTATGGTGCCGCTGGTCAAGCGCCGCCTGACCGGTCAGGTCGCGGGAATGGCCGGCGCCTATGGTAATGTTGGCGCAGTAACCTTCCTTACTGTTCTCTCCTTTGTCAGCACACAAACCTTCTTTCTGGTCATCGCCGGCGCCGCTATCATCATCCTGGCTGCAGTCGCCCTGCTGCTGGAAGAACCCAAAGGCCACATGCATGAAATCCTGCCCGATGGCACGGTACAAATGATCGAGGTGGAATAAATTCAGATACAAGAGGAAAGGGGAAAGATACAAGTTTGCACCTTTTCTCTTGTGCCTTGTATCTTTCCCCCTTTACCTTTAGTCTCCATCCCATGTCCACGACGCTTTCGATCAAATCCGCCTCGACCAGCATTGCCGGCGTTAAACCACAGAATGAGGACGCCTGTGGTATTCATGTACCTGACGGCCCGCTGTTAAACACCAAAGGCATCGCCGCGGTGATTGCCGATGGCATGAGTGGTAGCGATGCCGGCAAGGAAGCCAGTCAGGCCTGTGTCAGCGGTTTCCTTGCTGATTACTTCAGCACCCCGGAAAGCTGGACGGTCAAAACCTCGGCGCAGAAAATTCTTACCGCGCTCAATCACTGGCTCTATGGTCAGGGTCAACGCCGTTATAACAGTCACAAGGGCATGGTCACGACACTGACGGCGATGGTGCTCAAATCCAATACCGCCCATATTTTTCACATCGGCGATACCCGTATCTACCGCCTGCGCGATAAGGAGTTTGAACAACTCACTCGTGACCATCGCGTCAGTGTCAGTGAAGAAAAAACCTATCTGGCGCGCGCCATGGGCATCGAACTGCATCTCGATATTGACTATCGTTCCGCGCCTCTCGAACTCGGCGATGTTTTTGTCATGCTCACCGATGGCGTTTATGAATTTATTACTGACGCCAATATAAAAACCTGTCTGCTGGAAAGTAACGGTAACCTACAAACCGCCTGCGACGCCATCATCCGGCAGGCTGCTGACAATAAAAGCAACGACAATCTCAGTTGCCAGATTTTCAGAATTGAACAGCTGCCGGCTGAAAACAAAAACGAATTTTATGACAAACTGCTTGAACTGCCTTTTCCACCGCCGCTGGAGGCGGGCATGATTCTGGATGGTTATAAAATTCTACGCCACCTGTTTTCCAACAAACGCACCGAGGTCTATCTGGCGCAGGACAGTGAGACTGGACAACGCGTGGTGCTCAAGGCGCCCTCCGTTAATTATGATGATGATCCGGATTTTATTCATCACTTCCTGCATGAAGAATGGGCGGGACGTCGCATCAACAATCCGCATGTCATGAAAGTGCTGGAAATAAAACGCAAACGCACCGCGCTTTATTACATCAGTGAATATATTGAAGGCCGCACTCTGCGCCAATGGCTGGATGATGAACCCCGCCCTTCACTGAACAAGGTTAGAAATTTTATTGAACAGATCGCACAGGGTCTGCGCGCCTTTCACCGCATGGAAATGATCCATCAGGATCTAAAGCCGGAAAACATTCTTGTGGATGAACACGGCACTTTAAAAATTATCGATTTCGGCTCCACCAAGATCGCCGGGATTGAAGAAATTTCTACGCCGCTGGAGACCAATAATATTCAGGGCACGATTAATTACACCGCGCCGGAATATCATATTGGCGAACCCGCCAGTAACGCGTCCGATATCTTTTCACTCGGCGTAATCGCCTACGAGCTGCTAAGTAAAAAGCTGCCCTATGGCAAAGAACTTTCCGCGCGAAATCTCCGCCGGGTCAATTACCGTTCAATCAAACAGTTTAATCCAGAAGTGCCGGCATGGATGGACAAGGCGCTGGAAAAAGCAGTGCAAATCAACCCCGAGCATCGCTTCAGCATTTTATCTGAATTCACCTATGCCCTGAGTCAGCCCGACTCCAGTCTGGTCAATCAGGATTATGTCCCGCTGATAAAACGCAATCCTTTACGAGTCTGGCAGGCGATCAGTTTTATTTTGCTGTTAAGCAACCTGTTTCTGCTTTTTTGGGTAGGGAAAAAATAAATTACCCCGCCGCAAACTACGGGGTCTCCATTGTAGGTGCGACTTCAGTCGTACCGGTACTGATCTGGTACGGCTTCAGCCGTACCTACAAAAAAAGATACCGGGAGCAGGGACGCCCCCGGTATAAAATCAGAACATGCTAGACAACCGTAATCGTGGTCGCCGCCGTTCCAATCAGTGACGCACGTCGAATATCATAATAATCGACGGTCGCCGTGTACTGGCCGGTCGATGGCATGGTCAGCAAAATATCGTAACGCTCACCGGCGCAGATCAACTGCTCGGTGGTGCTGATCGGCGCGGCCAGTGGACGGCCATCAGAGGCAATCACCTCGAACACCAGTCCTCCCATGCGCACGACCGCCGGCATGTAGCTGGTGCCATTGACGCGGATCAAGACCTTCTGGCCTGCCGCCGCGGTAATCGCCACGGTTGAATCGGTGCTGGCGTTAGCGCCGTCGCGACCATTGATCATAAAATAATCCGGACGATAACGCGCGGTCTGTGCGCCACTGACCATGCTGCCATGCCAGCTACTGTCAAAGGTGCTCATTTGCCAGACGTATTCCTTGTCAAAACCCGGCCCGCCGGCCCAGGCGATATTGGTCGAGCCATCGGCCGGGCGAATAATCACGGTGCCAAACATGCCCATTTCAAAATGCAAAGAGGTATCGACATGGCAGTGATACATATAGGTGCCGGCATGGGGTGCGGTAAAAGTGTAAGTGTAGGAACTTCCCAAACTGGTGGCGTTGCCAACCCGGCCAAAACCACCGCCCCCCATACTGCGCCCAACATAACCGGAGGTGCTGGGCACGCCGTCATTGGCCTGATCCACATCCAGACCATGAAAGTGGATACTGTGCGGCATCATGGAACTCAGGGTGATCTGCACGTTCTCACCTTCATTGGCTTCAAACACCGGCCCCGCAAATCCACGATCACCGTTAAAGCCACTCCCAAAATACCATGTGCGCAGCGACGCGCCGTCGGCCATTCCAAGACGCCCCATCATACTGACGCCAACGCTGGTGGGGGATGCCTGATAGGCAAAGGTACGACCACCACCAGTGCCACCACCAGTGCCACCACCACCCATGCCGCCGCCACGACGCATCATTAATTTATATTTTTCAATCTGAAACATAGTTGTACTCCTCTATTATTTATTCTTTATTTTGATTAACGCGACTATGAAGCCAGCAATACGATGAGTGCGCCGCCATAGGGATAAACATAAACGCCATTTGCTGTTACGCCCGGCACATAATGGGTATGTAAGGGATAAGCGCCAGCCTGATTAACGGGCAAAATAATATCGGTGCACATATCACGTTCCACCTGGGTGGTGTCTTTGCTAATCGCCACGGTTTCCGGCACGCGGTTACGACTGATGACATTCACGTGATAACCATGGAAATGTTCGGGATAGGTGATACAGCCGGTATTGATAAAACGAATCGCGACATTTTCGCCGACGTTCATCGCCACCAGCGTATCGCTGTCACTGGCGGTATTCGGATAACTCAGCCCATTCACAAAATAATAATTCGGCTCGTAGTTGGCCATGTCATAAGACTGGCCGTTATAAATAGCGTTGTTCAAACGATCATCAAGTTCATTCATCACCAACGTATACTGACGATCGAATGCGCCACTATTGGCCGTCAAACTGTTCGCGCCATTGGACGGCATCACCACCAGCGGGCCGGACAGCCCCATCGCCTTGCCAATTTCACCGTTAACATTATCGGTGTAGAAATAACTACCGGCGGTCGGTGCGGTAAAACTATAAGTGCGCGAGGCGCCGGCGGCAACCGAAGGCGAAGACGCCATGGCGCCGGGGATCACAAAGTTAATTGCTCGATCCAGATTGTTGGTCACGGTGACATTGACAGTATCGCCTTCATTGACCACCAGCCCCGAGGTTAAAGCGCCGGGACCACTGCCGTTGGGATCACGGAACTGCCAGACAGGCACGGAAACGCCATCGACCATATTCTTGAATGTGCTTTCGGCAATCAAATTCACATTGACGGTTGCCGCTTCAACACGCCCCGCCGAGAGCAGGGTCAATCCTGAGACTGCAAAAGCAGCCGTTCCGGTCAATCCTGATTTCAGGAATTCACGTCTCTTCATTTTATTCTCCTCATTATTGAATATTATTTTTTGTATCGTTTGCTATCACAAACCAGATTTTCCTTAGAGCAAAAAACCGCGCATCTTTATCGATACTTTGCCTGCTGGAAAATAT
>WFVC01000078.1 GCA_015491815.1 Gammaproteobacteria bacterium
CCATTTATTCTCCGCATCATTCAGCCTGTTTTTCAGGCTGGCCTTTTTTTCCTTTAACGTCTTTAGACCTCTGTCCCATTTAAACTTCTTCGGCGGAACAAATATGCCGTCGCCTAATGCCTCCATCTGTCGCATACCCTGCTCAATCTGTTTCATGGCTCTGAAATATTCAGCGCTGCCCGGTTCGGCTTTTTCCATTAAGCTTGCGCCCTCTTGCAGTTGTACATCCACCCTGTCCAGTTCCTGCCGGAATTCATTCGGCACGGCATTCGGTTCCGCCTTGCTATTTTTTTCGCGCAAATGCTCGGCCACGGCGAAAAGGATATCCGGCTCCAGTTCGCTGATAACCTTGAGGGCTATGTCCCTGTGTTTTACCTCGCCCTTTGTATCCCTGAAAGTAACCCGCAAAAAAGCAAGCTCTGAATACTGAACAGTGCGCTTGATGAGATTGAAGTGAACAACGTCCTTCCAGTCCAACTTGCCCAGCAACGGTGAATAGACGCCGCTGTCATCAATCGACAGATAGGGCCTGTCTGCATTTTTCATATGCAGAATATATAAATGCCGGGAACTGTGAACAAGAAAGGCGAGCAGGGCGATTTCATAACCCCAGAAGGCCAGCCAGCGATCCTCGCCCAGTTGCAGTGCACTCGATATTTTTTCAATGATCGGGCTGTTTTCGATTGCGCCGAACCACATTAAGGATAAAACCAGCAGCAACAATAAAATGAGACCAATCACGCCCCGGGATTTGCTCAGATAAAATTCCAGACGATCCATTTTCTGAATACACGCTTGCGTGTATCTGACTTTTTCCGCTTCACGTTTTTTTCGCGCGCGGATCAGGGCTTCCAGCATCGCAAGCATCGCGCCGAAAAGCCCCAGCATTCCGAGGAAGGGTCCCCATTCAAACGCTTGAGTCTTAAACCATGAAATAACCATCAGGCCGCTGATGATTAGAATGAAGAGTAAAATAACGATTTGCAGAAAACGTAATACAAACGCCATGATGCATGTCCCTTTGTCTTAGCCTGTTAGCTATCCCTGTTTATTTTTATAAACAGCGGTTCCAAATATCAGTACGGCTATGGAACGGTAGGTGCGGCTTCAGCCGTACTGTCAATAGAAAATGGTACGACTTCAGTCGTACCTACAGCAGGATTTGGCTCTGACACCTCCGAAAACGCCTGAGTGAGTGGTCTGCGCGGCTATGCGTTTTCCATCCCCAGTTCCTTGATCTTGCGGGTCAGGGTGTTGCGCCCCCAGCCCAGCAGTTTGGCCGCATCCTGACGGCGGCCGCCGGATTTTTTCAGCGCCGCTTCAATCATCACTTTTTCATACTGCGGCGTAGTAATGTCCAGTATGCCGCTGGCGCCCTGCGCAAGCTGCTGCTCCGCCCAGTTGCGTAAGCCATCCAGCCAACTGGCGTCCCGTTGCGCCACCTGAGTTTCATCCAGTAATTCGGGCGGCAGATCATCCATGTGCACCATTTGTCCCGGCGACATGACGGTCAACCAGCGACAGGTGTTTTCCAGTTGCCGCACGTTGCCCGGCCAGTCGAGCCGACTGAGATAGGCTTTCACCTCTTCATCCAGCGACTTTACTTCGCTGTTCAGTTCCTCCGCCGCCTGCGCAAGGAAGTGCCGGGCCAGCAGGGGAATGTCTTCCCCGCGCTCACGCAGGGCGGGAATATGAATGCGAATCACATTCAGCCGATGAAACAGATCTTCGCGGAAATCGCCCTGCTTGACCCGCTGCTCCAGATTCTGATGAGTGGCGGCGATGATGCGCACATCGACTTTTACCGGACTGTGCCCGCCGACGCGGTAGAATTCACCATCGGCCAGCACCCGCAGCAGGCGGGTCTGCAATTCAGCCGGCATGTCGCCTATCTCATCGAGGAAAAGCGTGCCGCCATTAGCCTGCTCGAAACGTCCCTGGCGACTGCTTTGCGCACCGGTGAAGGCGCCTTTCTCGTGACCAAAGAGTTCCGATTCCAGCAGGTCGCGGGGAATGGCCGCCATATTCAGAGCGATAAAGGGCTTGTCGGCGCGCGGACTGTGGCGATGCAACGCCTTGGCCACCAGTTCCTTGCCGGTGCCGGATTCGCCATTGATTAACACGGTAATATTGGATCGCGACAGGCGTCCGATAGCGCGAAACACTTCCTGCATGGACGGCGCTTCACCGATAATGCCGGTTTCATCATCGCCGCTGTCGATGCTGTTTTCTGACACTTCACGATGGTGAATCACGGCGCGCCGGGTCAGCTCGACCGCATCATCGACATCAAAAGGCTTGGGCAAATATTCGAAAGCGCCGCCATGATAGGCGGATACCGCGCTGTCCAGATCCGAATGCGCGGTAATGATGATGACCGGCAAATCCGGGTATCGGCGGTGAATCTGATTCAATAATTCCAGTCCATCCATGCCCGGCATGCGCACATCACTGATTATCGCATCCGGCTCCGCCTGTTCCAGATCTTTTAATACACTATCGGCATTCTCATAGGTTTTGACTTCCATCTCGGCCTGCTTCAACGCTTTTTCCAGCACCCAGCGGATGGAACGATCATCATCCACTACCCAGATAGTTTCCTTACTCATGTTTTACTCACTGCTTTGTATTGGTAATAAAATAGAAAAACGGGTTTGCCCCGGCTCACTCTGACATTCGATCACACCCTCGTGCTGATCAATGAGCGACTGAGCGATAGACAGACCCAGTCCGCTGCCGCCCGCGCGTCCGCTGACCATCGGAAAAAATATTTTTTCTTTCATCGCATCATCAATACCGGGACCGTTGTCGATAATATCGATGCGCGCCACCAGATTGTGGCGGTTCTGACCGATGGTGAATTTACGCTCCACCCGGGTGCGCAAAATAATCAAACCCTCTTCGCCGAGCGCCTGACAGGCATTGCGCACGATATTCAACAGGGCCTGCACCAGTTGATCCACGTCGGCCTCGATATCCGGAATGCTGGGATCATAGTCACGCTGCAGGCGTATTCGTTCATCCACTTCCACGCTGACCAGATTGCGCACCCGCTCTACTACCTCGTGGATATTCACGCCGGTTTTTACCGGCAGGGTGTTTGGCCCGAGCATGCGATTCAGCAGGCTTTTGAGGCGATCCGCCTCGCTGATAATCACCCCGGTATATTCTTTTAAATCCTCGGTTTCCAGTTGCTTCTCCAGCAACTGCGCGGCGCCGCGCAGACCACCCAGCGGATTTTTAATTTCATGCGCCAGCCCACGCAGCATTTCCCGGGTAGCGGTTTGCTGCGCCTGCCGGTTTTCCTCACGGGCAATGCGCAGCAGGTTGTTAATCGGCGTCAGTTCCAGCAACAGCTCCGGTTCCTCATCCGCTTCAATCAGGGGAATCACGGTCAAATCCACCATCTGCTCTTCAGAATGGGCAATGCTCAAAGTCATTTCATGGCGCGTAAACGGATGCCGGCTGTGCAGCGCTTCTTCCAGCGCCGGCATAATAGGCGCCTCAAATTGAATCAGCTCAGAAATAGGCTGACCCAGCAAATGCCGCGCGCTAATCCCAAGCAACAATTCACCCGCTGGATTAATAAATGTCAGCGTAAAACGCGCATCAAACAGCAAGGTGGCGACACTCAGTCCGCCCAACACCCGTTGTTGAATTTGCAGCTTTCGCATCATTGCCTGATCCATGCGTCGTGTATAAGCAAAAACTAAACCACTAACTTCAAGCTATGCACTGAAATAGCAGCCCCCGTCATTGATAGGTTATTTTTAAAGAAAAACAGGTGCTTAGATAAATTTACATCGATAGCAAACGCCCGTTTGCTTTGCCGCTTGTCGGTTGATGACTGAGGTTGTGGCTAATCATAGCGCATCCGGGATCGGCGCGCACTGAAATGGTGCGAATATGCGAATTATTTCAGAATTAGGAAGGGGCGGGCGTTCCGCCGAGTGCGACGCGCAGGATATGAAAGGAAATACTGGGGGTTTCAATTTCAACTTTGCCATCAAAATTAACCACCCGGAGTTGAAGCTGGTGCGTGCCCCTGTCCAGATTTTTTAAATTCAGGGTTAAACTGTCTGCTCCAGAAACTACTTTGCCATCCAGTAACCACTGGATATGATGCTCCTGCTCACTCTGTAACCCCGGCTTTAATTCACCCCGGGCGGTAAAATCGCCATTGTTGCTGCGGATGCCTTCATCATCTTTGGGTGAAACGATGCGAATGCTTTCATAGCGAAACGGCTTCGGCGCAGGAGCCGGCGCAGCGCTCGTCTTTGGCAAAGGGGGCAGGGTAATACTTTGAATCGGTTTCAGTTTTATTGGCTCCGCCGCCTCATCCTGAGGCACATCCGAATACTCCACACTGCCATCCGGGTTTACTTTCTTATAAACCTTGGCCGCAGGGCTGCTGAAACTTAGACTGATCAGGAGTAATAAATAGAAAAAACGCATGCCGCCAGCATAGCCCAGGATAAGTAAAATATATAGTAGTTAAATCACTCTCTGTGATAATCCGCCTGCGCTGAAATCATTTACTAAAATTATCTGCTGCAAGCGGGCTGGATATTGTCGAGGATTTTTACAGGATTTTGCCTCTAACTCTTTCTGGCTATCCAGCCCCATCTGCAAGCTTATTTCTTAAGACTATGAAAAATATATTTATATTATTAAATATGACCATTAATTGTTCAGCCCACCCCTGTCTGGGCGACTGATTTTAATGTCGGAATAATTGACAAAATTACAGATTTTAATTTTTAAATCATAGGTTTGTTTTTAAGCTATTGATTAACAAGAAAAATAATGCTGGCGCATATTGTGCTTAAAAAAACCAGATATCAATATTATTTTGCTGCTTATTGATTTTCGGGATAACACGCCATTGTTTCAATGGCTGACAAAAAATATAACCTCACCAAGGAATATAATATGCAAAAAAAACTCGGACTTTTTCTTTTATCTGCGATTACCTTCTCTTCGTTATCAACTCAATCAGCGTTGGCTTTATCTGTCGATGGCACTCATTTGACCGGCTTACTTAAAGTTGATCCGGGGATTAAGGAGCAGACCGAAGTCGTAACAGCCGATGGAAGCGTAATCGTTGTCACGGCCTATACCGGCGGCTCTTATTTTGTAATGAACCAGAACAACCCAAATTCCGGTTCGGCTGCCATGCTTCGCCCCGGGACGGCTGGCGGCATTGCCCTTGGAAGCTACAATAATTTTGTTCTGAATCCGGATGAGCCCCGCCCAACCGGCTGGAAAGGCGACATTGATGGTGACGGCATACCGGACGGCCTGGCCGGAACGGAATATGATAATGTCCCGCCGGTCTACCCGAACGGTTCACCTGTTCTTTTCAGCTTCTTCGGTAATGATACTTATGTGGGTCTGAATCCGATTGGTTATCAATCCGGTGAAGCCCACCCGGCCCCGAGCGTTGAAATTGATATGTCATCCTGTGTTGCCGATGTCTGTTCCATTACTGCGGATTTCAGCGCCTGGGAAGTCTTCTGGAATGGCTCCGCTTTTGAACAGGGTCCGCGACCTGACAATACCGGCCCCTTCGGACTGGCAACTGGCACCTATAACCTGATTACCAATGAATATAATCTGGGCTGGTCCTCTCAAATCAAAGGCGGCCCATTTAACAATGTGATTGGATTCTGGTACATCGAAGGTACGGTTGTGCCTGTGCCGGCGGCAGTATGGTTGTTTGGATCAGGATTGATTGCATTGATTGGCTTTGGCCGTAATAAAAAGCCTGCCTGACAATCATTCTGAATACGGCAATAAAAAAACGCCCCCAAATTTGGGGGCGTTTTTTATTTTTCACTACAAACCCGAAGGCTTAGAGCGAATAGTACATATCAAACTCAACCGGATGCGTGGTCATGCGCATGCGGGTGACTTCTTCCATTTTCAGCTCAATGAAGCCGTCGATCATGTCGTCAGTGAAAACATTACCGGCGGTCAGGAAGCCACGATCGGCATCCAGATTTTCCAGCGCTTCTTCCAGAGAAGCACAGACTGTTGGAATATCCTTGAGTTCTTCCGGTGGCAGATCATAGAGATCCTTGTCGGCAGCTTCACCCGGATGAATCTTGTTCTGAATACCGTCAAGGCCGGCCATCAACATGGCGGAGAAAGCCAGATAGGGGTTGGCGGTCGGATCCGGGAAACGTACTTCGATGCGACGGGCTTTGGGGCTGCTGACGAACGGAATACGAATCGAGGCGGAACGGTTGCGGGCGGAATAGGCCAGCAATACCGGCGCTTCAAAACCAGGCACCAGACGCTTGTAGCTGTTGGTGGAGGAGTTGGTCAGGGCGTTCAGCGCCTTGGCGTGTTTGATGATGCCGCCGATGTAGTACAGCGCGGTTTCAGACAGGCCGCCGTATTCATCACCGGAGAACAGGTTCTGCCCGTCTTTGGCCAGCGACTGGTGCACGTGCATGCCGTTACCGTTGTCACCGACTAATGGCTTGGGCATGAAGGTCGCGGTCTTGCCATAGATGTGGGCGACATTGTGCACGCAGTATTTCAGGATCTGGTTGCCATCGGCGCGTTTGACCAGCGTATTAAATAAAGTACCGATTTCACACTGACCGGCGGTGGCCACTTCGTGGTGATGGACTTCGGTTTCCAGTCCCATTTCTTCCATCGCCAGACACATGGCGGCGCGCAAATCGTTGAGCGAATCAACCGGCGGTACGGGGAAATACCCGCCCTTGAGGCCGGGACGGTGACCGATGTTGCCGTCTTCATAGGTTTTTTCAGAGTTCCATTCCGCTTCTTCGGAATCAATCTTGTAGAACGCGCCGCTCATGGTCGCACCCCAGCGCACATCATCAAGCACGAAGAATTCCGGTTCCGGGCCGAAGAAGGCGGTATCGGCAATGCCGGTGGATTTCAGATAGGCTTCGGCGCGCTTGGCCACAGAACGGGGATCGCGCTCATAACCCTGACCGGTGGATGGCTCGATGATGTCACACACCAGAATCAGGGTCGGTTCATCGGTGAAGGGATCCATCACGGCGGTATCCGGATCCGGCATCATGATCATGTCGGATTCGTTAATGCCCTTCCAGCCGGAGATGGACGATCCATCAAACATCTTGCCTTCGGTGAACAGATCCGCATTGATGGTATGAGCAGGAACAGATACATGCTGTTCTTTACCAATGGTATCGGTGAAACGGAAATCAACGAACTTGACGCCGTTGTCTTTTATCATTTTCAAAACTTTATTGGACATTACTCTCAATCTCCCGCTATTTATAAAATGTGGTCACCGATGCTCCGGCAACTGGAATGCAAAATTTTGTGCCTTTGTGGTGCATGAAATATGCCACACGGATAAGACATTGATTTATATCGATATACCTCAAACCGGTCTATCCAGACACCGGTATATTGCACCGTTATGGTTCGCACCGCTGTTTGATGTTCTGTTTCGGTGCATAACTTCCGCTTTATACGCACAACCCAGGGGCTGTTGATCTTTCATCTATTGTCTGATTTCGGCTAATTTTAGTCCTGCCAGCGTTATTTTTTACTATCAATGGAATGCATTGATACGTAAAAAATAACGCTGGCAGGACTAAAATTTTCTCAAAATCAGCCTAACACCTGAAAGATCAACAGCCCCTAGAAAAACCGCAAACGGATGGAATCGATATCCTCTCGTTCACTCAGCGCCTCAGCAAACTGCGCCTGTAATGCGGTCGGGTTGTGATCGTTCAGCACAGACAACGGCAACAGCAATTCTATCCTGATTTTACCTTCAAGGTAATGCAGGGTGATGTGATCGATCTGCTTTGCCGCCGGGATTTCAGACCAGCACGCCTGTAGCTGTTGTTCCAGTTCTGAGCGTGTTGGCAGTGTTGCCCGGAACTGAAAATGCTCATCGTCTTCCGGATCTATGTGTACCATGACATCCGCTACTTCTTCAATTTCTTTTATCAGCTTCAGGCGCACGCTTTCACTTATATAGTGAGCTTCGGACACGCTCAGTTCCGGATCCACCTGAATGTGCACATCCACCAGCGCATCGGCGCCCATGCTGCGGGTGCGCAAAATATGCAGGGAACGCACCCCGTCCACGCTGAGAATACTTTGCCGAATCGCCTCCACCCGTTCCTGCTCCAGCCCCGTATCGATCAGCTCGCGGAAACTGTGGAAGGCCAGATTCCAGCCGATCTTGGCGATCATCAGACCTACGCCAATCGCCGCCACAGCATCAAGATAACGGTAACCGGCCATGCTCCCGGCGATACCTACCAGCACCACGATGGAGGAAATCGCATCGGAACGGCTGTGCCAGGCATTGGCCTCCAGCATTTTTGATTTGTATTTACGCGCCACCACCATGGTGTACTGATAGATGGCCTCCTTACTGACCACCGAGATCGCCGCCACCACCAGCGCCCAAAAACCGGGCAACTCCAGACTTTCCGGCTCCAGTATGTGGCTGATTGCATCCCAGGCAATACCGACGGCGGCCAGCACCAGCAAGCCCCCGAGAGCAACGGTGGCGATGGTTTCGATGCGCCCGTGACCATAGGGGTGATCCTCATCGGCATCCTGTTTCGCGTGTTTCGCCGCGTACAACACTACGAAATCCGTGGCCAGATCGGAGAGTGAGTGAACGCCATCGGCAATCAGCGCCTGCGAATGCGCGATCACGCCGACGATAATTTTTGCAACCCCGAGCAACAGATCGATCACCGAACCGATCAGGGTGACGCGCACAGTCTCCCGGTATCGCTCTTCGCTGGCGGTGCTTTCAAGTTCAAAATGCGGCTGGGGATGGCTCATGCCGGTGTGTCCTGTTTAATAACTTCAATACGGATATGCACCTCGTCTCCCGTCTGCGCCGCGCTCAAAATGCGATGACCATGCACCCGGCACCAGGCCGGCACATCCTGCAGCGCGCCGGGATCGGTGCAGCTTACCTGCAGGATGTCACCGGCATCCAGTTTTTCGATTGCTTCCTGCACCCGGATCACGGGCATGGGACAGAGCAGGCGGCGGGCATCCAGTTGATGTTCAGACATACCAGTCCTGCGGGATTTCGCTCGCCGGCATGGGCTGAACTTTCAGGGTTTCGGACTGACCATCCGGATCGGTGATTTCCATGTCCACTTCATCGGCATCGCGGCCCTGACCGAAGCGCGCCGCAATCCGCGCCGCAAGCAGCCGATCATCTTCACCAACCTCACCATCGATCAACACCAACGGGCCACTGTGACTGCTGCTGAACAAATGAGTAAACTGCTTGCGATAGCCTTCCAGAAAACGGCTCTCGCCTTCTTCGCGCGCCACGATCAACTTGAAATGGGGACGTGGGCGCAGGTGCCGGCCCACCTTGAGCATCATAATGTCATCCAGCTCGTAATCCCGGGAGGAACGATGCGCCCACATATCCACCAGTTTGTCCGAATAGGCCTTGTCGGTGAGAAAACAGCAGCCGCCGGCGGGCTGGGAGTAATCTTCAAACCCGAATTGCGCCGCCAGCGCCATCTGCGGTTTGCGGCTGCGACCGCTGAAATCATACAGCTCTTCGCGGCGCACCCAGCCTTCACGTTCGGGTTTGGTCGGCGGTAGATTCAGCGCCGACAGGGGTCGCAGAAGTAAATCCCCGGCGCCGGATTCGCGCTGGATCACCGGCATGGTATCGCGGCGCTGGGACATGGGCCGCTGGCCCACCACCTCGCCGGTGATAATAAAATCGTAGTCATGTTGCTGAATCCACTCCAGCGCCTTGCGCACCATGAAGCCCTTGCAGTCCAGACAGGGATTCATGTTCTGGCCATAGCCGTGAGCGGGATTGAGCAGAACCTCTTTGTATTCCTCGATCACATCGACGATGTGCAGTTTGATGCCCAGTTGCTCGGCCACCCACAGGGCGTTGTTGCGCTTGGGTTTCTGTTTGTCTTTTTTGCGGATGGCGTGGGTGTGGCCTTCGACGCAAAAGCCGGTAAAAAAATTGATCCCCTCGACATGCACGCCCTGATCCATGATCACGCGGGTGGAGAGCATGGAGTCCAGTCCACCGGAAATAAGGGAAATGGCTTTGCGTTGAGTGCTCATGAAAATATCAAACAGACTGTGGCTGAAAAGCCGCGCAGCATAGCAGATCAGCGCGCTTTTTTCGCCCACTGGCGCAACAGCTTTTCGCGCTGTCCCGGTTCCTTCTCAGCGATAGCTTCCGCCGCCTGATAAAACGCGCGCAAATCACCCTGTTTCGTCGTTAGCAGGGCGGCAAAGGCCGGTACATATTCCGAATAGGTGGCCAGCAGAGCCAGATGCGCATTATTGAGATCCTGCGCCATCCAGCGATCATAAACAGCGAATTCCGCCTGATTTTTTTTCAGCCGCGCAAAGTCCTGTTTTAATTCAGAAAAAATTCGGGCTTTTTGCTCGCGTTTATAGGCAGCCGGTTGATCCTGCTGATAGAGCGCCTGCAGTTTTTCCCGGGTTCGGAATAACATCTGCTTGAATTGCCCGTCGCGTCGGCGTTCTTCCAGATAACGCTGATATTCCTCGTCCCGACCCTGAGTCCGCAACCAGCGGCGGATCCCCTCCTGTTCCACCGCCGTGGCGAAAGACTCATTGAACCGGCTATCCCCCTTGATGAATAACTGCTGATGCGCCAGCTCATGGAAAATAATGCCCACCCGTCGCGTTTCGGCACGGTCAAGCATGGTGTTAAGCAGGGGATCATCCGTCCAGCCCAGAGTGGAATAGGCGCGCGCGCCGGCCACCTGCACATCCAGCCCCTCGGCGCGCAAGGCCTCGGCATAATTTTGCGCCTGCGCCTGCCGGTAATAGCCCCGATAACTGACGCAGCCCACAAAAATGAAGCACCACTGTTTGGGCTCCAACGAAAAGGGCGGGGCGGCCACCACATTCCAGACAACATACTCACGGCCAAGATCCGCATAATTGCGGTAGCTGTCATTATCCGGCAGGGCCAACTCCCGACTGGCGAAATCCCTCGCCTCAAGCATGGTTTTTAAGGCTGCGCGAGTTTGCGCGGACAGACCGGGATCGGCCAGCACCTCATCCAGCGGGCGTTGTGCATTCAACAGTTGCGCATGCCCGGACAGCGCCGACAGGTAGTAGCCCGTACTGCTGCAGCCCCCGAGGCCCAGCAATAACAGTATCGACAGCGTTTTTTTTATGCGCGTGGAAAATCTGTGAAGCATGTTGCTTAAACCTGTTTTGTTCTCAAATCCCGGCCCTGCCTGCCGATACCATTACAATGGATAATCGCACCACGACTTACTACCAAACCCTGCTGGATGATATTGTCAAAAACGTCAGCCAGATCATTCTCGGCAAAGAAAAGGCCATTCGCCTGGCGCTCACCTGTTTGCTTTGCCGGGGCCATATTCTGATTGAGGATCTCCCCGGCGTGGGCAAAACCACGCTGGCTCATGCGCTGGCCAAATCGCTGGGCCTGCAGTTTAATCGCATTCAGTTTACCAGCGATATGCTGCCGGCGGATATTCTCGGCGTTTCCGTTTTTGAACCCAGCAATCACGCCTTTCATTTTCATCCCGGCCCGATTTTCACCCAGGTATTGCTGGCCGACGAAGTCAACCGCGCCACGCCGAAAACCCAGAGCGCTCTGCTCGAAGCAATGGAAGAACATCAGGTCACGATTGAAGGCGAGACCCGTCAACTGCCGCATCCCTTTTTTGTTATCGCCACGCAAAATCCCGGTTTTCAGATTGGCACTTTTCCCCTGCCGGAATCACAGATGGATCGTTTTCTTATGCGCATCCATCTGGGCTACCCGGATCCGGAGGCCGAACGCAAACTGCTCATCAGCCGGGATCGTCGGGATGAACTGCAACAACTGGAATGCCATTTTGATAATCATGAACTCGCCAATCTGCAACATGCTGTGGAAGGCGTCCATGTTTCCGACAATCTGCTCGACTATGTGCAGGCGTTGATTAACTTCAGCCGCCAGCCCGGAAACTATACCAATGGACTCTCACCGCGCGCCGGGCTGGGGCTGCTGCATGCAGCGCGCGCCTGGGCGTTAATGCAGGGGCGCAACCATGTTCTGCCGGATGACATTCAGGCCGTTTTGCACAGTGTCGTTAATCACCGCCTGCAGGCGGTCTCGACTATGGATGATGCGGACGCCGATGCGCTGAGCAGCAAACTTCTTGCTGTGCCGATCCCGTGAATAACTAAACGATGCCCGGTGAAATTTAAAACGCGTATTTTTTTACTTATTCTGTCATGAGCACGCATCTGTTATTCGACTACCTCCGGCTCTGCCGGTTTTTTCATGGCGACAGCCCTACCTCTGACAGCATTACCTTAAGTCGTCGAAATATTTATATTCTGCCGACCCGTGAAGGACTGTTCTTTGCCCTTGTGTTATTGCTCATGCTCATTGGCTCGATCAATTACAGCAACAGTCTGGGATTTTTACTCACCTTTCTGCTCGGCAGTCTGGCCGTCGTCACCATCCTGCATACCTATCGAACGCTTTACCGGCTTGAAATCACCATGGCGGATATCAAACCGGTGTTCTGTGGGCAGGAGCTGCAGATCCCGCTGCTGATAAACAACCTGAATGGTCCGGCGCGATGGGCGCTGCGGTTTGACTTTCCCGACAGCGACATCCTCGCCGTTCACGACATCCCGCCCGACTCACAAACGCCCATTCAACTCCGACACAAAACCCACCAGCGCGGCGTGCTGAAACTTGAACGCCTGCGCATCTCCAGTCGTTATCCACTCGGTCTGTTCCTGACCTGGTCGGTGCTGAATTTTACCCAGACCGCGCTGGTCTATCC
>WFVC01000079.1 GCA_015491815.1 Gammaproteobacteria bacterium
GTGAAATCGAGGACAAACTACGCCAGCACCAGGAATATCTTGAAGTTGAAGTCGAAAAACGCACCGCCGAACTGACTCAGGTGAATAAAGAACTGGAATCATTCAGTTATTCAATCTCGCATGATCTGCGCGCGCCACTCCGCGCGATTAACGGTTTTGCGGTCGCGCTCAATGAGGATTATGCGGATAAACTTGATGACACGGCCAGCGATTACCTGAATCGCATTTCAGCCGGCGCCAACCGCATGTCGATGCTGATTGACGATCTGCTCATGCTCTCACGCATCAATCGTCAGGAGATTAACAGGGACCTTTGTGATCTTAGTCAGATGGCGGAAGATATCCGCGAACAATTTTCCGAACAATTACCGCAGACTCAGCCACAGTGGGAAATACAGCCACAGCTCAGCGTCACCGGCGACAGAAATCTAATCCGCATTGCGCTGGAAAACATGTTCAGCAATGCCTTGAAATACTCCAGCAAGAAGAAAAATGTTCTGATCGAATTCGGTTGCCAACAGCAGGATGGTAAAAAGGTATTTTATATTCGCGACAATGGCGCCGGCTTTGACATGCAATATATTGATAAATTGTTTGGCCCGTTCCAGCGTTTGCATGGCCGGGAATTTGAAGGAACCGGAATTGGTCTGGCCACCGTGCAACGGATTATTAACCGGCATGGCGGAAAAGTCTGGGCCGAAGCCGAAGTGGGTAAAGGCGCAACTTTTTATTTCAGCTTTGACTGAATGGAACCGTGGTCGAACTGCAAGCGTAGGCCGGGCGCGATTTTTGTGCCCAGCCTGCAATAACTCAACTATCCCGCAGACCCAGCACATCCTGCATATCAAACAGGCCCTTATCATAGTTCATTAACCAGCTTGCGCCGCGAACCGCGCCATTGGCAAAGGTCATGCGACTGGAGGCCTTGTGCGTGATTTCAACCCGTTCGCCGATATCCGCAAACATCACCGTGTGCTCACCGACGATGTCACCGGCGCGAATGGTTTCAAAGCCAATAGTTTTACGATCGCGTTCTTCCGCACTGCGCCCTTCGCGCCCATATACCGCACAGTCTTTGAGATCACGACCCAGTGCTTCCGCGACCACTTCACCCATGCGCAGCGCCGTACCCGATGGCGCATCCAGCTTATGCCGATGATGCGCTTCGATCACTTCGATATCGACCGTATCGCCCATGATGCGCGCGGCGATATCCAGCAGCTTGAAGCACAGGTTCACACCGACGCTCATATTCGGCGCAAAGATCACGGCCATGTCTTTCGCCGTCTCCGCAATCGTCTGTTTCTCATCCTCGCTAAAACCGGTCGTGCCAATGACCATGCGTTTACCCGCCGCCCGGCAGATGGCCAGATTGGCCAAGGTAGCTTCCGGTTGAGTAAAGTCGATCAATACATCGATATCATCAATGACGCTTTGAAGATCATCCACTATTGCCAGCTTAAGCGCACCGACGCCCGCAACGTCACCGGCATCGGCGCCGATGACCGAACTGCCGGGCCGCACGATCGCCGCGCCCAGCGTCATATCTTCGGCCTGTTGTACCGCTTCGATCAATGCCCGCCCCATACGCCCGGACGCGCCGGTAATTCCGACTCTAATCATGATGGTTTTTTAATGTTAACTCGATAAAGCGAGAGTAAAGATACAGGCGCAAAGATACAAGCTTTTATCTTGTATCTTTGCCCTGATATCAAGGTTTCATATCTTCGAAAAATTTCTTCACCCCATCCAGCCAGCTTGCGGCTCTGGGGCTATGGTTCACCGTGTCGCCCTTCATGGAGTTTTCAAATTCCCTGAGCAACTCTTTTTGTTTTTTAGTCAGGTTGACCGGGGTTTCCACCGCAACCCGGCAGAGTAAATCACCGACAGCGCCACCGCGTACGGCTTTAACACCCTTGCCGCGCAGGCGGAACAGTTTGCCGCTCTGACACTCGGGCGGTACTTTCAGATTGACCCGACCATCTAAAGTCGGCACTTCCAGTTCTCCGCCCAGCGCAGCTTTGGTGACACTGATGGGCACTTCGCAATAAAGATCATTCTCATCGCGGGTAAAAATCGGATGCGGTTTTATATTCATATGCACAAACAGATCGCCGGGCGGTCCGCCATTTTCTCCGGCTTCCCCCTCGCCGCTAAGACGAATGCGATCGCCGTTATCCACCCCGGCGGGCACTTTTACTGACAGGGTTTTCTGTTTTTCAACCCGGCCATGACCGTGACAGCGCTGACAGGGGGAACTGATCGTCTTACCGGTGCCGTGACAATGGGGGCAGGTCTGCTGCAGGGAGAAAAACCCCTGTTGCATGCGCACCTGGCCATGTCCGCCACAGGTGGTGCAGGTGGTGGCGCTGGTGCCTTTGCGCGCGCCACTGCCACCGCATTCATCACAGGCGACCTGGGTGGGAATGCGAATATTGACCGAAGCGCCTCTTACCGCTTCTTCCAGCGTCAGTTCAAGGTTATAGCGTAGATCGGCGCCGCGATAGACACGCTGTCCACCCCGGCTTCCACCGCCACCGCCACCTCCGCCAAAAATATCACCGAAGACATCACCAAAAATATCGCTGAAACTGGCGCCACCGGCGCCTGCTCCGCCCATGCCGGCGGAAGGATCAACCCCGGCATGGCCAAATTGATCATAGGCGGCGCGTTTCTGCGAATTACTCAGTACATCGTAGGCTTCCTTGGCTTCCTTGAATTTTTCCTCGATGGCTTCCTTGTCGTCGCTATCCTGATTTCTATCAGGATGGAACTTCATGGCCATGCGCTTGAAGGATTTTTTAATTTCGGCTTCGGTCGCGTTACGCGTGATACCAAGAACTTCGTAATAGTCTCGTTTTGACATGATTTTTTTACTAATTTTAATGGTGAAAACGGTTTCTGTTTACACTTGATTCATAAACGACAAAAATCCGGGGCAGGAAATTCCCGCCCCGGATCCGGATTGCCATAATCGACGTTTACTTCTTGTCGTCGTTGACTTCCTCGAACTCGGCATCGACAACATCGTCCGAGCTATCGCTGGCTCCAGCAGAACCCGCGCCTGCCGCTTCCGCACCTGCTGCACCTGCTGCGCCGGCTCCCGCACCCGCTGCGCCCTGTTCAGCATACATCTTCTCCGCCATTTTCGCAGACGCTTCACTGAGCGCCTTGCTCTTGGCTTCGATAGCGGCGATATCCGTTCCTTTGAGGGCTTCTTCCAGATCCTTAATCGCGGCTTCAATCCTGCTCTTTTCATCCGCTTCAAGTTTGTCACCCATTTCTTCCACCGACTTGCGGGTGGCGTGAACGAGGGCATCCGCCTGATTGCGCGTATTGACTTCTTCCTGGAACTTCTTGTCCTCATCCGCATGCGCTTCGGCGTCGCGCACCATCTTTTCAACTTCCTCGTCAGACAGTCCGCTGGAAGCCTTGATCACGATGGACTGTTCCTTACCGGTCGCCTTGTCTTTGGCGGACACGTTAAGAATACCATTGGCGTCGATGTCCAGCGCGACTTCAATCTGCGGCACGCCGCGCGGAGCCGGTGGAATATCGGTAAGATCAAAACGTCCCAGCGACTTGTTGGCGTCGGCGCGTTCGCGTTCGCCCTGTAACACATGCACGGTCACCGCGCTCTGGTTGTCATCGGCGGTCGAGAACACCTGCGTCGCCTTGGTCGGGATGGTGGTGTTCTTCTCGATCAGCTTGGTCATCACGCCGCCGAGGGTTTCAATACCCAGTGACAACGGGGTCACGTCGAGCAGCAATACATCTTTGACGTCACCGCCGAGTACACCACCCTGAATCGCGGCGCCCATAGCCACCGCTTCATCCGGGTTCACGTCTTTACGCGGTTCTTTGCCAAAGAAGTCTTTGACCACCTCCTGAACCTTGGGCATACGGATCTGACCACCGACCAGAATGACATCGTCAATCTCTGATGCGGACAGACCGGCGTCTTTCAGCGCCTGTTTACAGGGTTCAATCGAGCGCGTGATTAAATCATCCACCAGTGATTCCAGTTTGGCCCGGGTCACTTTGATATTCATGTGCTTGGGACCGGAAGCATCCGCTGTGATATAGGGCAGATTGACATCGGTCTGTTGCGTGGCCGACAGTTCAATCTTGGCTTTTTCCGCAGCTTCCTTCAAACGCTGCAAAGCCAACGGATCATTGCGCAGATCAATGCCCTGCTCATTCTTGAATTCTTCGACCAGATAGTCGATCAAACGCAGGTCAAAATCTTCACCACCGAGGAAGGTGTCGCCATTGGTGGACAACACTTCGACCTGATGCTCGCCATCGATGTCAGCGATTTCGATAATAGAGATATCGAAGGTGCCGCCACCCAGATCATAGACCGCCACTTTGCGATCGCCTTCCTGCTTGTCCATACCAAAGGCTAATGCCGCAGCAGTCGGTTCGTTGATGATGCGTTTGACATCCAGTCCGGCGATTTTACCGGCATCCTTGGTAGCCTGACGCTGGGAATCATTGAAGTAAGCCGGTACGGTAATCACCGCTTCCGTCACTTCTTCACCCAGATAGTCTTCAGCGGTCTTTTTCATTTTCTGCAGCACGCGCGCGGAAATTTCCGGCGGCGCCATTTTCTTACCATTGACTTCAACCCAGGCGTCATCACTGTTATCGGCCTTGACGATCTTGTAAGGCACCATGCCGATGTCTTTCTGCACTTCATCATCCTGAAAGCGGCGACCAATCAGACGCTTGATCGCATACAGGGTGTTATGAGGATTGGTGACCGCCTGACGCTTGGCGGGCTGCCCCACCAGCACTTCGTTATCGCCGGTAAACGCTACAATAGAAGGCGTAGTGCGATCACCTTCGCTATTCTCAATTACCTTGGGGCTGCCATTTTCCATCACTGCTACGCAGGAGTTAGTGGTGCCCAGGTCAATTCCGATAATTTTTCCCATTTTCGTCATTCTCCAAATCAGGGGTTATTCATGTCATTCTTTCGTTGAGGTATAAATAGGGGCATTCCCCCCGACTTCAAGCCTGCTCGTCAATATTTGTGCCGGATTGTTCTTCATCCGCGCTGGCTTTGGAAACCACCACCATCGCCGGGCGCATTAGACGCTCATTCAGCAGGTAGCCTTTTTGCATCACGTTCATCACCGTATTGGGCGCATGCTCGGAGGATTCCAGCATGGTCATGGCCTGATGCAGTTCCGGATCGAAGGGTTCGCCTTCCGGATGCAAGGCCTTGATGCCAAATTTTTCAATGGTCGAGAGCAGCATTTTCAGGGTTAAATCGGTGCCTTCCTGCAACTTCTCCAGCGTCGCGCCTTCCGCCATGCCCGCATCCCGGCCCATTTCCAGACTATCGATAACCGGCAATAGCTCCTGAACAAAACGCTCAAGCGCATATTTATGCGCATTTTCCACTTCACGGGCTGAGCGTCGGCGCAAATTCTCCATTTCAGCTTTTAGCCGCAAAATCTGATCCTGGGCTTCCGCCAGTTTGGCTTCTGTCTGCTGCAGGCGTTCTACCATATCAATATCATCGACGGTAATTTCCTGCTCGTCCTGCGCACCCTCATTTGAGGCGTTAATCTCATCATTTACGTCGTTATCGCTCATACTTGCTCCGTTTTAACTTGTGGCTAGTTGCTCTACCAGCCAGTGAATATGGGGACAATTATTCAGAACTCAAGAGAGAACCGAGAATTTTTGCGGTGACATCGACCACCGGGATCACCCGATCATAGGCCATGCGGGTCGGGCCGATGACGCCAAGCACGCCGACCACCTGATCTTCCATTTTATAGGGCGCGGTCACCACCGAACACTCGCCGAAGGCTGAATAGCCGGACTCCTCACCGATGAAAATCTGCATGCTTTCGGCATGAATGGAGTGATCCAGAATATGCAGAATATCCTGTTTGGCGTGAAAGGCTTCGAAAAGCTGGCGCAATTTATCCATATCCGCCATTTCCGCATACTGCATCAGGTTGGTTTCGCCATTAATCACCAAATCATCTTCACCGGACTCCGCCAGCACCTTGTCCGCCATGCTCATCGCCACCTGCATGATCTGCTGCATATCGTCACGCACGGTCTGCATGCTGGCATGCACCCCCTTGCGAATCGCCGACAGTTCGCAGCCGCTGAATTCCGTATTCAGATAATTGGCCACCCGCTGCAGTTCTTCCTGACTATAGGTGCGATCGGTGTGAATGACCCGGTTCTGCACTTCCATGTCATTGATCACCAGCACCACCAGAATGCGGTTGGCCGACAGGGGAATAAATTCAATCTGCTGCAATAACACCGAGCCCATGCGCGGCAGCATCACCACCCCGGCCATACCCGTAGTATCGGAAAGCAGGGAAGAGGCGGAATCAATCAATTCCTGCGGGCGCACGCCTTTGTCCAGCTCCAGCTTCAATTGCTCAATAAGGCTGCGTTGCATCGGTTTGACTGTCAGCAGATTATCCACAAACAGACGATAGCCTTTTACCGTCGGCACCCGGCCGGCCGAGGTGTGCGGCGACACCACCATGCCGCGTTCTTCAAGATCCGCCATGATATTGCGAATACTGGCCGGACTCAGCTTCAATCCGCATTCCTGCGCCAGCGTTTTTGAACCCACCGGCTGCCCCTTGCGGATGTAGCGTTCCACCAGCGTTTTCAGCAGAGCGAGGGAGCGATCGTTTAAAGCGGAATGTGCAGACACGGGGTTTCAATCACCAACAGAAATAAAGCCATTCATTTTTCAGCAGACACTCTATATTATAT
>WFVC01000080.1 GCA_015491815.1 Gammaproteobacteria bacterium
CGGCATGGTGCTGGTCACCGGCCCCACCGGCAGCGGTAAAACCACCACCCTCTATGCGGCGCTGTCCGAGCTGAACAAGTCGAGCAAGAAAATCATCACCGTCGAAGATCCGGTGGAATACCGTCTGCCGCGCATCAACCAGGTGCAGATCAACCCGCAGATCGACCTCACTTTCGCCCGGGTGCTGCGCACCGCCCTGCGTCAGGATCCGGACATCGTGCTGGTGGGCGAAATGCGCGATCAGGAAACCGCACAAATCGGTCTGCGCGCGGCCATCACCGGCCACATGGTGCTCTCCACCCTGCACACCAACAATGCCATCGCCAGCGTCAGCCGCCTGCTGGACATGGGCGCCGAGGGCTACATGGTGGCCTCGGCCCTGCGCGCGGTGCTGGCGCAACGGCTGATTCGCAAACTCTGCGACAGTTGCAAGACATCCTATTCGCCCATCGCCGCCGAACAAACCCTGATCCGCAACCTGATCGGTCAGGATATGAAGGGCGTGCCCTTCTACCAGCCGCGCGGCTGCCCGCACTGTAACAATACCGGCTACCGC
This sequence comes from Gammaproteobacteria bacterium, assembly GCA_015491815.1. Taxonomy (GTDB): domain Bacteria; phylum Pseudomonadota; class Gammaproteobacteria; order UBA6429; family Thiohalophilaceae; genus JAADGZ01. The sequence goes on from WFVC01000080.1 coordinate 557, forward strand.
GGGCGCATTGGTGTGTTCGAGTTTCTGGAAATGGACGAGGAACTGGCCGACGCCCTGCTGCGCAATGACGGCATGGATTTCGCGCAAAAAGCCCGCGCCAGTAAAAATTTCCGCCCCTTCGCCCTGCACGCCATCGATCACGCCTGGCAAGGCATCACCAGTCTGGAAGAAGTCATCCGGGTCACCGGCGCGGCGGAAGAACATGAGATCGCTCCTCGAGTCACGCCTCCTGTCATCGATCAGCAATCCAGTCACGGCTAAAGAACGATGCCGCTATTTCAATATCGGGGACGCAACCCACAGGGCGCAGCAGTCAGTGGCGACGTGGAGGCCGCCTCGGCCAGCGCCGTCGCCGCGCAGCTATCCAGCACTGGCATTACCCCAATATTCATCGAAGAAATTCAGCAATCCGTCGGTCTCGACGATCTCCTGTATCAATGGCGGCGGCGCAAGAAGCCGGAGCTTGACGATCTGATCCTGTTCGCGCGCCAGTTCTACACCCTGATGCGCGCTGGGGTGCCCATTATCCGCGCCATCAACGGGCTGGCCGACACCACCCGCAACCTGATGTTCAAAGAAGCCCTGCAGGATGTGCTGGGCGAACTGGAAGCCGGGCATGAACTTTCCGCCGCCATGACCCGGCATCCGAAAATTTTTTCCTCCCTGTTTATTAATATGGTGCGCGTGGGGGAAAACAGTGGCCGGCTGGACGAGGTGTTTCTGCAGATTGCCGGCTATCTTGAACGCGAAAAAACCACCCGCGATCAAATCAAGTCCGCCATGCGCTACCCCAGTTTCGTGATCATTGCCGTGGCCGCCGCCATGTTCGTCATCAACCTCTGGGTGATCCCCACCTTCGCCAAAGTGTTTAGCGGCTTTAATGCCGAACTTCCGCTGGCGACCCGGATTCTGCTCATGGTCTCGGACTTTACCGTGGCCTACTGGACACACATTCTGATCGCCATGTTCCTCGGCAGTCTGGCATTGCGTCATTACCTGAATAGCGAAGACGGCCGTTTTCGCTGGGATCGCTATAAGCTGCGCATCCCCATCATTGGCAACATTTTATTACGCGCCACGCTGTCGCGTTTTTCCCGCGCCTTCGCCATGTCGGTGCGTTCGGGCGTGCCACTGGTGCAGGCGCTGATGCTGGTTTCCCGCGCCGTCGATAATACCTTTATCGGCCAGGCGGTGCTGGATATGCGCAATGGCATCGAGCGCGGCGACACCCTCACCCGCACTGCCGCCAACAGTAAAATGTTTACCCCGCTGGTGTTGCAAATGATGGCCGTCGGCGAAGAAACCGGCTCCATCGATGATCTGCTGGAACAGGTCTCTGATTTTTATGATCGGGAGGTGGATTACGATCTGAAAAGTCTGACTTCCAAACTCGAACCCATTCTCATTATTGTTATTGCCGGCATGGTGCTGGTGCTGGCGCTGGGCGTGTTCCTGCCCATGTGGGATCTGATCAATGTGGCGAAATAACCCTGTAGGTACGGCTTCAGCCGCACCTGTTCGCCTCGTAGTCCCCGCAAGGAGGAAGGCGAACCTACAGATCCGCCACCCGTCCCTGAACACCGCCGGTTTCACCCTGCTGGAGATGGTGATCGTCGTCATCCTCATTTCCATTCTCGGCCTGTTCGCGCTGGATCGATTCTGGTCATTAAGAGTCGCGGCGGAGCGCGCCGGCATTCAGCAGGTTGTCGGCAATATTCGCAGCGCGCTGGGCATGGAGGTCGCCCGTTACGCGCTGGAAAACCGGCTCGCGGATCTGCCCCGGCTCGATGGCGGCAACCCCATGTTACTGCTTGCGCAAACGCCCGCCGGCTACGTCGATGAAGCAAACCGTGATTCAATCGAGATCACCGAAGGCAACTGGTATTTTGATCCCGACACAAAAACGCTTAACTATCGCATCATCTATGCTGAAAACAGGGGCAGCACGCCCGGACAGCCCGCCGAACTGCGCTGGCGCATCCGCCTCGTCTATCGCGATCGCAACGCCAGCCAGCAGTTTGAGCCCGGCATCGACGCCATCGAGGGTCTCGATTTGATCCGCCTGACGCCATCTCAGAGCAGCGCCGGCCACCCCTGATCCGCGTACGGTTGCAAAGACGTTTATACGGCAATGTTTACCGCCATTTGGAAATATCCAGCCTTAACATGCAATTAAGCCAATTTTTTCCTAAAACCCCTGAAAATGTGGCCGATAACCTGTTCAGTAAACGCCATTTTATTAGTCGTTCGCGATTCGAATACTGCGCGAAACAGGAGTCCTAAAGATGAAAAGCAGACAAACAGGTTTTACCCTTATCGAACTGGTGGTCGTAATTCTGATCCTCGGCATTCTCGCCGCCACCGCCCTGCCCCGTTTTTTGAATGTGAATACTCAGGCCCATGAAGCCGCCGTAGCCGGCGCCGGGGGTGGATTTAGCGCCGGTATCGCGCTTGCCCATGCAGGCTGGGTCGCCACAAGCCAGACAGGCGCCGTTGCCAATCTCTCTGCCTTTGGCGACGGAACCATTGATTTTAACGCCACGGGTTATCCGGCAGGCACTGATGGCGGAACAGCTGTTTCGACCTCATCGGATTGCCTCGCCATCTGGAACGGCGTAATGCAGAACCCGCCGACCGCCAATACTACGGTAACGACTGAAGACTGGCTGGCCGCACTATCGGGCACCGAAGATTGCCTCTACACCTATCAGGGAACCAGTAATATGAGCATTACCTATGACTCATCTGCAGGCACTGTCTCGGTTGACGCTATCAGTAGTTCTTAATACCCGAACCGCTGTTACTGGCAAAACGAAAACGCCGGGTCATGCCGGCGTTTTCGATCAAAGCCTGCTATGAAACTTTGTTTATTACACCGGCAAAAATATAATCAGGGCTTCACCCTGATTGAACTGGTGGTGGTGATTTTACTAATTGGCATCATCGGCTTTGTCGCCGGCCCCCGCTTTGTTAAAACCAATGTCTTTGCCGAACGCCGCGCCGCCGATGAAATCCTTTCCGCCCTGCGCTTTACTCAACAGATGGCCATGGCCCGCGGTGGCGGTATCCAACTGCGCCTCAGCGCCAATAATTACGTCGTTGAAGAAACCGCCAGTGGCACGCCGTTGCAAAGTCCGGATCGTTCCGGCCCCTATAATAAAGCGCTTCCCGATGGCGTCACCGCCGACGCCGCCACCATTGCCTTTGACGGCCTCGGCGCGCCCGTCCCCAATGCCGACGCCAGCCTGAGCATCGGCAGTCTTTCAATTACTGTGGAAGCGGACACCGGTTATGCGCATTTTTAAACGGCAGATACAAGGGAAAAGATACAAGATTTGTATCTTTTCCCTTGTATCTAAAACCTGAACCGCACGGGGATCTGATCTTGCTGCGCCGATACCAACGAAAGACCGCCGGAGTCACCCTGATTGAAATGGTGATCTTCATCGTCATCGTCGGCATTGCCGTTACCGCCGTGATGAGCGTTTTTATCAGCGTCGGGCGCAGCGGCGCGGATCCTATGGTGCGCATTCGCGGTATTGAGCTGGGGCAGGCGGTGCTCGAAGAGATCATGCTCAAGGCCTACGATAACAGCACTCCGGCGGGAGGCGGCTGCGTGCAATTTTCTTCCGCCAGCCGTTGCAGTAGCGGCCCTTCAGCTACAGCGCAGTCCGCCGCCGCCTTCGGCAACGATGGCGAATCCCGCGACACCTTTAACGATGTGGACGACTACCATGATATCGCTTACTGCGGCGCCAATGTTACTGCCGCAGACAGCGCCTGCAGCAGCGCCTGCACCGATCTTCTGGATGATGCCGGTAATAACATTGCCGCCGAGTATGCCGGTTACGCGGTTTGCATTCAGGTGAGTTTCGCCGGCAGCGAGGTCAACAACACCACGCCCGCCGATGTCAGCGTACCGGACAATGACGCCAAGCGCATCGACGTCATCGTCACCGATCATCTCAAGAGCCGCTACCTGCTCAGCGCCTACCGGTTGAATTTTTGATGAGATACAGGATACAAAATACAGGATACAAACGGCAGGGTGCGCCATCCTTTGGGTTTGCCTCCGGTTTCACCCTGATTGAGCTGGTGGTGGCCATCACCCTGCTGGGCATCGTCGGCGGCATGGCCGCGGTGTTTCTCGGCAACACGGTGGAGGGCTATTCGTCGCTGAACCGCCGCGACCAGTTGCAGACCAGTTTGCGCATGGCGGTGGAACGCATCAGCCGTGAATTACGCCACGCCCTGCCTAACAGCGTGTGTACCGATGACGGCAGCGGCTGCAACAATCCCGGGGGCATCGTGTATTTCATTCGCACCGTGGATGCCGGCGAATACCAGACCCGCAGCGGCAACTACGCCAGTGGTCAGGCGCGCGCCGCCTTACCGGTTACTCCGAGTTCTGCCAGCAGTTTCGACGTGCTTTCCGGCACCGACCTCAACGCCGCCGCCGGCCAGTGGATCGTGGTCTACAACACCGACAACAGCGACATCTACAGCAGCGGCAGCCGCCGTCAGCAGATCAACGCCATCAGCAGCAAGGATACCAACGGTACGGCGCCGGATGATGTCGATGTGATCCAGTTTGCCTCATCCGTCAGCTTCCCCACCCATTCCCCGACACGGCGTTTTCATGTGATCGAAAACAACGCGGTTATTTTTTATCTGCAGGGCACCGATCTGTTTCGCGCACAAAGCAGCTTCGCCTCACCCTCAAGCGCAACCGCCGGCACCGAGAAACTACTGCTGGAAAATGTCAGCGCCTGCACTTTCACCTATGTGCCGGGATCGCTGCTGCGCTCCGGCCTGCTGCGCATTAACATCACGGTGGATAACGGAACGGAATCCCTGCAAATGATCCACGAGGCACAGGTTTATAATGCGCCCTGAGCAAAGCGAAGAAGTGCTGAATGAAACGCGCCTGCGCGGTTCTACAGTGCACCTTAAAATCAGGGACGAGGGGATGGGCGCGATTTGCCTCGTCACTCGTCACTCGTCACTCGTCCCTTTGCGCCAGCAACAAGGGTTTGCAACCGCGGCGGCGATTTTTCTGATCGTGGTGCTGGCGCTGCTGGCCACGGGTATGGTGCAGATCTTTTCCACCAGCAATACCGGTCTGAGTCAGGAATACACCTCGGCGCGAGCCTACATGGCGGCGCGCAGTGGTCTGCAATGGGGCATGTACCAGGCCGTTTACGGTGGCAGCGGCACTGCCACGGTGACGTTTTCCGCCGGCGCACTGGGTGGCACACAGGCAAGCGTCAGCACCAGCAGCGCCAGTATCGACGGCAACACCTTTTACATCATCGATGCCAGCGGCAGTTACGGCAGCAGCAGCGATGCCGAATACAGCCTGCGGCATTTGCGTTTGAGGTTCAGGCCATGAGGCATTCATCCCCCGTCGCCATTCTGCTGTTTCTCCTGATGCTAATTCCGGCGCGTGTTTTTGCCGGCGCCTATACCGACAGCACGGAAACCTTCAGCTGGATCGATCCCGCCAGCCATACCGATGCCGTCTGGACCCGCGCCTCGGGCAGCAACGAGTGCAGCGGTGCATCAGCCACGACCGATGACGACATCACCCAGGAACTGCCGCTGGGCTTCACCTTTACCTTCGGCGGTGTCGATTACACCACGGTGCGCATCATGTCCAACGGCCGCCTGCAGTTCAACAACACCTATTGCGGCTACGGCACACAAAGCACCGGCACGCCACGCACCTATCCCTATCCCATGCCCGACACCCGGCTGGTGCGCACCCTGCGCGCCTATGGCGGCGATCTCGATCCCAGCAGCGGCGGCACGGTGCGCTACGCCGCGCTGGGCAGCGCACCCAATCGCTATTTCGTGGTGACTTTCTCCGGCGTGCCCGAATGGGCCGCCGGCACCAGCAGCTTCGATGTGCAGATCATCCTGTACGAAAACGGCGAATTCGTTTACCAGTTCGGCAATATCAGCAATCCCACTCAGGGACATCCGCAAATCGGCTGGGAAATCTCGACCGACGACTATCAGCTCTACGACTACAACACCGCCACCGATCTGGCCAACACCGCGATTCGTTTCAGCAGCCATACGCCTGCCGCGCAAACCTATTACAACATGGACGAACTGGCCTGGAACGGCACGGCCAACGAGGTGCTCGACAGCAGCGGCAACAACAATCACGGCAACCGGGTCGGCAGCGCCGATACCTATTCACCCGGCTATCTGTGCCGGGCCGGGGACTTCAACAGCAACGGCAATGCCGTGGACAGCCAGCTCAACGTGCGCGATCAAATCGGCGTCAAGGGCACCATCACTTTCTGGTACAACAGCAGCAATAGCTGGAGCAGCGGCAACCGCATGTTGCTGGACGGCTCCCGCAATGGCGGCGGCAGCGGTTCGGACAAGTATTTCTTCCTGGTCAAGCGCACCAGTGGCCGTCTGCGTTTCGTGCTGGAAGACTCCAACGATACGGATCTGTATGTGCAAACCGGCAGCAACGGTTTCGCCGGCAACACCTGGCACCATGTCGCCATTACCTGGGACATCAGCAACGATGCCGACTGGCTGCAGATTTATGTGGACGGTACGCGCCAGGCCACCAACCGCGGTGATCGCAACAGCCCACTCAATATCACTGGTCTGCTGGGCACGCTCAACAGCCTGTATTTCGGCGACAACCGCACCAGTGGCGTCAGCGGCAGCAATTACACCAGCAATCCCGCCGGCGGCCTGCTGGACGAGACCCGCATCTACACCGAAGTGTTGTCCGCCAGCCAGATCAACGACGATATGAACCAGACCCACGGCTGTCTGCTGGCCAACTGGTATATGGACGAAGCCGCCTGGGACGGCACCGCCGGCGAGGTCGTGGACAGCTCCGGGCGCGGCTATCACGGCACCGGCGTCAACGGCGTGGCCACTGGCGGCGCGAGCATGTCCGACTGGGCCATCGCCTCCAATCCCGGCACCTGCCGTTACGGCACGTTCGATGGCAGTGATGACTACGTGGCGCTTTCCGGCTTTCCCAATCTGACCGACAGCTTTACCATCACCGCCTGGATCAAGCCGGATGTGATTGGCAATGATCAGCGCATTTTTGCCGATGATGAAAGCAATAGCGGTGGTTTCGCCTTCTCGCTGGGCGATCCCGGCGATGGCCGCCTGCGCTTCTTCTCCCGCAATGTCAGTCCGGTCAGTCTCGACTCTTCCGCCGCCATCACCGCCGGTCAATGGTATTTCGTCACCGCCGTGCACGATGCCAGCGCCCGCACCCGCCAGATCTATGTCAACGCCTCGGCTGTCACCTCCGCCAGCAGTTATACAGGAAGCTGGGGCAGCGACAGCGGCGCCGCCAGTATCGGCGGCGAAACCAACAGCGCCGGTTCCGAAGCGGTGCCCAACTGGCGTTTCGACGGCAACATCGACGAAGTTCGCGTCTATGACAAGGCGCTGAGTCAGGCCGAGATCGCTGCGGTGATGGCCGAGACCCACACCTGCACCGTGGTCGCCAGCGTGGATCATTTTGAAATCAGCCACGATGGCAGCGCCCTGACCTGCGAACCGGAAAGCGTCACTATTCGCGCCTGCGCCGATGCCGGCTGCACCAGCCTGTATTCCAACGATGTCAGCGTCACCCTCAGCCCCGCCGGCTGGGTCGGCGGCGACACCCAGACCATCAGCGGCGGCAGCGCCACCCTGCAGTTGCGCCACACCACGGCCGAAACGGTGACGCTGGCCGTCAGCTCTTCGTCGCCTTCCGCGCTCAATGCGGATGTCTGCGTCAACACCAGTGATAGTTCCAGCAGTTGCAGCCTGACTTTTTATGATACGGGCTTCGTCTACAGCATCCCGACCCAGACTTCCTGCGCCACCTCGGCTGCCATCACCGTCAGCGCCGTGCGTCTGGATCAGACTTCGCAGCAGTGCGTGCCTTCCTTCGCCAACCGCAGCGAGACCATCAGCTTCTGGACCAGCTACGTGGATCCGGCCAGCGGCAGCAGTGTGACCACCCTGAACAATGGAAGCACCGACTACACCCTGGCTACGGCCTCACCCGGCACCGGCGTGCCCCTGAGTTTCGACGCCAACGGCGAGGCGACCATCACGGTGAGCTATCCCGATGCCGGCCAACTGAGTCTGAACAGCCGCTTCGAGGGCAGTGGCTCTGAAGCCGGGCTGGTAATGACCGGCTCGGCCACTTATGTCACCAAGCCGGCGAAGTTCCATGTCTACAGCGATGACACCAACGCCGACTGCGCTTCGGGCGATGCCACCTGCAGCGCCTTCACTTCGGCGGGCTCGGCTTTCAACCTCAAGGTGCGCGCCGCCTGCGCCGACAACACGGTCACGCCCAACTTCGTGCACAACGGCATTGCGCTGAGCCACAGCCTCGTCGCCCCGGCCGCTGGCGCCAGCGGCAGC
>WFVC01000081.1 GCA_015491815.1 Gammaproteobacteria bacterium
CTGAAACCTAATTGCCGCCCGGCTTGTATCAGCGTACAGGGCTTTATCTCCGGATCACAGTCGCTGGCGGGAAAATGGATCGTTTCTGTCGTTGTTTGTCCGGCCGTTCCTGTATCAGTAAATTGCAAATACGCCACATACCAAAGAACCGCCGTCACCCAGATAGACAACAGTACGCTAATTATTTTTTTTAGCATGGGAGAATCAACGGCTCCAGAAAGCGGTAATCGCCGCAATACCCTGCGCGCCTTTTTCACGCGCCTGCTCAAGGTGGCTGGCATCCATACCACCCAGCGCAAAAACCGGGCTGAAGGATTTTTCGGTTAAGGCATAAAAACGATCCCAGCCCAGAGTGGGCGCACCGGGATGCGACTGCGTCGGCAATACCGGCGAGAGCATAATAAAATCCACCCCGATGTTATTCGCCTGCGCCAGCTCGGCTTCATTGTGCACCGACGCAGACAGCCATTTATCCTCGCCAATCGGACGTTGTTCACAGGCCATCAATACATCGCTGTTCATGTGCAAACCATCGGCATCATGTTTTTCGAATTCATCGATCGAGGTATTGAGTAATACCCTGGCGCCACAGCGACGAGACAGATTCACAGCCTGTTCCACCAGATCCGCGTACGCCTGCTCGCTCAGTTCAGTGCGCGGGCGAAACTGCAACAGACGAATGCCGGAATCCAGCGCCGCCTGCAGTCGCCGGATAAAATCATCACGGTCGCTAAATTTTCCGGTAATAAGATATTCATGCGGCAACTGCAGGGCTTTGATGATGGGCGCATTCGCGGCGGGGAAGTCCTGCGCCGTTAATTTTCCGGGCTCAAGCCAGCGCAACGGCTGCCCTTCCCGACCCCTTGCTGTCCCCTGAAAACGGCTAACCCGTCGGACATCCAGTAACACGGATTTATCGGGGTAATCATGATGAATACGAATCAGCGGTTCAGTTTCCTGAACCTGAATCCCCAACTCTTCTTTCAACTCACGAACAAGGGCGGCCTGCACTGACTCCCCCGTTTCCAGCTTGCCGCCGGGAAATTCCCATAAATCACCCTGATGAGTATCCTTCGCGCGCCGGGTGATCAGCACCTCACCGTCATCATTGAGAATAACGCCAACAGCAACATGAACTCGTTCAGATGATGATCCGCTCATAACCGGCCCATCCGCTCAGGTGCGATACTCGGCATTGATGCGCACATAGTCGTAGGAAAAATCGCAGGTCCAGACATTCGCCTGCGCGTCCCCCCGGCCCAGCTCAACCCGCACGGTAATTTCATTCCGGTTCATCACTTTCTGACCCTGCGCTTCGGTGTAGCCCGGTGAACGTCCGCCCTGCTCGACGATACACACCTCATCCAGAAAAATTTTAACCTTGTCGAGTTCAAAATCATCAAGCGGCGCGCGCCCCACTGCGGCAAGAATACGCCCCCAGTTAGGATCGCTGGCAAAGAAAGCGGTTTTCACCAGCGGCGAATGCGCGATGGTATAGGCAACATCCAGACATTCTTTATCCGAAGCGCCACTGACAACATCAATATTGATCAGCTTAGTCGCGCCCTCGCCATCACGGATCATGCCTTTGGCCAACTCGACGCAGAGCGCCGTCAGCGTCTGTGAAAACTGTTCAAATTCAGCACTGCCCGTTTGTAACTGCACGCCGCTTTTGCCGGTGGCGATAAGCATGCAGGCGTCGTTGGTCGAGGTGTCGCCGTCAACGGTAATGCGATTGAAAGACTGATTCACAGCCTGTTGCAGGCAGGCCTGCAAATCGGTTGGTTCAATTTGCGCATCGGTGGCGATATAGGCCAGCATGGTCGCCATGTCCGGGCGAATCATGCCCGAGCCTTTGGCCATGCCGGTCAGACTAATGGTCTTTCCGTCAATCTCTATTTTCGTGGAAAAAATTTTGGGTTGGGTGTCGGTTGTCAGGATCCCCCATGAGGCTTTATCCCAGCCTTTAGCATCCAGTGCATTCAGCGCGGCGGGAATAGCCGCGCGGATTTTCTCTACCGGCAGAGACTCACCGATAACCCCGGTGGAAAAAGGCAACACCGCATTCGCGGCGCAGCCCGCTGCCTCGGCCAGCGCCTGACAGCAGGCCTGCGCATCGGCCAGTCCCTGCTCACCCGTCCCGGCATTGGCATTGCCGGTATTCACCAGCAGGTATGCGGGCGGCGTTGTCGATAAATGTTCCCGGGCAACCACCACCGGCGCCGCGCAAAATGCATTCTGCGTAAAAACCGCCGCCGTATGACTGCCCTCGGCAATTTCGATAACGACCAGATCCGGATGATCCGGTTTTTTAATCCCGGCGCAGGCCGTACCCAGCCGAATGCCCGCTACCGGATGCAAAGGCGAGTTCAATATATTTTTTTTCATAGCGACATGTGATCAGAAAGTCTGGAAAAAACCTAACGCAAAGACGCAAAGTTATCAGCAGTTTGATTTTTGGGACTCTATAACAAATTCACTATAAAGATCCTTTGCGTTCTTTGCATCTCTGCGTCTTTGCGTCTTTGCGTCTTTGCGTTGAAAAAAATATCACTGTAATTTTCCATGACACTGTTTGTACTTTTTACCTGAACCACAGGGACAGGGTTCGTTGCGACCGACTTTACGTCCTTCCCGCACATAGGGCGCGGCGGCTGTCGCTTCTTCTGCTTCCTGTTCATCGCCGCTCATGGCGTTCGCTTGCGCGTGCTGAAATTCCATCTCACCGGCATGCTGTTGCTGCCGGCGCTGCGCTTCAATCGCGGCCACGTCATCTTCACTTTGCACCTGCACGCGACAAAGAATAGAGACCACTTCATGTTTGATGCGTTCCAGCATTTCCCCGAACAATTCAAAAGACTCGCGTTTGTATTCCTGTTTTGGATTTTTCTGTGCATAACCGCGCAAATGAATGCCCTGACGCAATTGATCCATCAGCGCCAGATGATCCCGCCACTGATTATCTAGAACCTGTAGGGTCACCGCTTTTTCAATCTGACGAATCACTTCGGAACCCACGCTCTCTTCCCGGGCTTTGGCCTGCGCTTCCATTTCATCCAGAATTTTCTGGCGCAGTTTTTCCTCATCCAGTTCGCTGTCCGTATCCAGCCAGTTCTGCACATCCAGCTTCAGGCCAAACTCCGCTTCCAGCGCTTCTTCCAGCCCCGGCACGTCCCATTGTTCCTCGACGCTATGCGGCGGAATAAAATTGTTGATCACGCTGTTGCAGACATCGGCGCGAATCGTGCTGATGGTTTCAGAAATATCATCGGCAATCAGTAATTCATTGCGCTGCTGATAAATAACTTTGCGTTGATCGTTGGCAACGTCATCGTATTCCAGCAGTTGTTTACGCATGTCGAAGTTATGGCCTTCCACTTTACGCTGGGCGTTTTCAATCGCTCGACTGACCCAGGGATGTTCGATAGCTTCGCCTTCTTCCATTCCCAGTTTTTGCATCAACCCGGCCACCCGCTCCGAGGCGAAAATGCGCATCAGGCTGTCTTCCAGCGACAGATAAAAACGGGAGGAACCCGCATCCCCCTGACGCCCGGAACGACCACGTAACTGATTATCCACCCGCCGTGACTCATGTCGCTCGGTGCCGATAATATGCAGGCCGCCGTTGTCCAGCACCTGCTGATGACGCGTTTCCCAGTCCTTGCGTGTTTTTTCGATCGTCGCCTCATCCGCTTTGCCTTCTTTTTCCAGCGCCGCCAGTTCGACTTCGAGGTTGCCGCCAAGAACAATATCCGTCCCGCGACCGGCCATGTTGGTTGCAATGGTCACCGCGCCCGGCTGCCCCGCCTGCGCAACAATATCGGCTTCACGCTCATGCTGTTTGGCGTTCAGCACTTCGTGCTTGATGCCCGCTTTCTTCAGCAAATTAGCCAGATATTCCGAAACCTCAATCGAGGTTGTGCCGACCAGCACCGGCTGCTGACGCGTCTGACAATCTTTAATATCGTCAATGATGGCGTCGAATTTTTCCTTCTGGGTCAGATAAACCTGATCCGTCATATCATTGCGAATCATCGGTCGATGAGTAGGGATCACCACCACTTCCAGTCCGTAAATTTGCTGGAACTCGTAAGCCTCGGTGTCCGCCGTTCCGGTCATGCCTGAGAGTGTGTTATACAGACGGAAATAATTCTGGAAGGTGATCGAAGCGACAGTCTGATTTTCCTGCTGGATGGTCACCCCTTCTTTGGCTTCGACCGCCTGATGCAGGCCATCAGACCAGCGCCGTCCCTGCATGGTGCGCCCGGTAAATTCATCGACGATCACGATTTCATTATTCTGTACGATGTAGTCCACGTCTTTCTGAAACAGAACGTGGGCGCGCAGCGCATTGTTAACGTGGTGCATCTTGCCGATATTAGCGGCGCTGTAAAGACTGTCGCCCTCATCCAGCATCCCGGCTTCGGTTAGCAGCTGTTCCACCTTCTCATGACCGGCTTCGGTCAGATAAATCTGTTTATTCTTTTCTTCCACCGAGTAATCGCCCGGCCCGTCTTCTTCTTCCTGTTTGACCAGTTTCGGAATCAGCTCATTGATAGCCTGATAAAGATCCGACGTATCTTCAGACGGCCCGGAAATAATCAGCGGCGTGCGCGCCTCATCGATAAGGATCGAATCCACTTCATCGACAATCGCGAAGTTCTGTCCGCGCTGGAACTGTTCTTCATGGCTGAAAGCCATATTGTCGCGCAGATAGTCAAAACCGAATTCATTATTGGTGCCGTAAGTAATGTCCGCCGCATAGGCGGCTTTCTTTTCTTCAAACGGCATGTTCGGCACAATCACGCCCACGCTCATGCCGAGAAAATTGAACAGCCGTCCCATCCATTCCGCATCGCGTTTGGCCAGATAATCATTGACCGTCACCACATGTACGCCTTTGCCTGACAGGGCATTGAGATAAGCTGGCAGCGTTGACATCAGGGTCTTGCCTTCACCGGTGCGCATTTCCGCAATCTTGCCCTGATGCAGCACCATGCCGCCAATCAGTTGCACATCGAAATGGCGCATGCCCAACACCCGCACCCCCGCCTCACGGACAACGGCAAACACCTCCGGCAGCAAGTCATCCAGCGTTTCGCCCTTTTCCAGACGCTGTTTGAATTCCGCTGTTTTTGCCTGCAACTGCTCGTCACTCAGCGCCTGAAGATCCGACTCATAACCGCCAATCTGCGCAACGACCTTGTTCAACTGCTTGATCAGGCGTTCATTACGACTACCGAAGATCTTCTTGAATATCTTGCCTACCATAAAATATTTCCAGTGCTTTCCTGACCGGGCATCGCGCCGGACAAATTATTGTGATAAAAATTCCAGATTAGCGCGACACACATCCAGCATGACGCGACAGGTACAAACGGCTTATTTTAACGATATAACGGGGGTTTGTCCGGTTTTAGTATGAAATTATTGATAGCTCTGAGGCAAAAATATGCGAGCAAATGTTCACATATGTCTGTAACAGGTTAAAACTTTGGCTGAACCGCCGGCAAGTCAACTTCGCTCACGCGGGAAGGTTTCAACCGCACCTGCCCCTCGGCAGAAATTAACAGCATGGAATCCGGAAAATCCGCGCGGGTCAGTTCGGCCATCAGTTTTGCCGCCCGGTGTTCCGGATCCAGCGTTGGCCCATAAGGGCGCACCTGTAATGCCGAGGTGATCTGCCCCTGCAGGAAGCGCCCTTCACCATCCAGCTCAACCGTGAGAATGGGCGCCAGTCCCCTGATTTCATCGACGCTGATGCCCCAGAAAGTACAGAAATTTCCCAGACTGTAGGCAATCATGCGCCCACGATAAATATGCAGGGCGCGCGGCACATGCGGCCCATGTCCGACAACCAGATCAGCTCCGGCATCAATCACCAGACGCGCGAAACGATCCACATCGCCCCGGTCTTCCCCGTGAAAATATTCATTCGCCAAGGGGACATGCACCGCCTCCGGCCCCTCCGCCCCCGCATGCACAGAAACAATAACAA
>WFVC01000082.1 GCA_015491815.1 Gammaproteobacteria bacterium
AGCAGTTCACCCAGATGCAGAAAATGATGAAAAAAATGGGCAAGGGCGGCATGAGCAAGATGCTGCGCCAGCTCAAGGGCGGGGGCATGCCGCCGGGCATGTTTGGCGGCTAAGCGCGGCAAGCCTGGACAGATGCTTTTTCGTGAATACGTGTGATTAACGCAGAGTACGCAAAGGCGCTGAGGCGCGGAGATTGTATCAAAGCAGGGTTACTGCGCTTGTTTTGTGACTCGCGTAGTTTTGGGAGAGGGTGTACAGATATTTTGGCTCAACTCAGCGGAAAGAATACTGAATAATATTTTTTCTCCGCGTCTCAGCGCCTTTGCGTACTCTGCGTTTAATACCAGGACTCTCGATGAAATCCTCCCTAATTTCGCAATAAAGTCCTACTAAACCCTTCACTTTTGCGCTATTTCGAGTAAAATGCGCGCTCCATAAGGAACAAGGCTGTCCGGCTGAAAGCGGGGTGGCCTTTAATTGTTTGTATTTATTGAGGATTTTGAACGAGATGGTCAGTATTCGTTTAGCTCGTGGTGGCGCCAAGAAGCGTCCCTTTTATCATGTTGTTGTCACTGACAGCCGCAATCCCCGTGATGGCCGTTATATTGAACGTCTGGGTTACTTCAATCCTCGCGCCACCGGACAGGAAATTCGTCTGAATCTGGACACCGATCGGATTGAACACTGGATTGGTCAGGGCGCGCAGGCTTCAGATCGCGTCAGCAAGCTGATCAAGGAACAGAGCAAACAGGCGGCTGCCTGAGTTCTGTTGTCTGATCTGGCGTTCTGTTCCGGACCGGGGCAGCCGCGAAGACAGCGCTGAGTCTTGAAGCAAACAGATGAGATGATTCTGGTCGGGCGGGTGTCCGGCCTGTTTGGCGTCAGGGGCTGGGTAAAACTGCACTCGGACACCGGCCCCCGGGAAAATATTCTGTCCTACTCGCCTTTGTACCTTGAGCGCAAAGATGAGAATGGCAAACACTGGCAGGCTTTCAAGCTTGTCGAGGGCAAAAAACAGGGGAAGTCGATTATTGCCCTGCTGGCCGATTGTCCGGATCGTAATGCCGCCGAGCGACTGGTTGGCGCCCGGGTTGCGATTAAGCCGGAACAGCTGGCGGAGACCGAAGAGGGTGAATACTACTGGCGCGATCTTCTTGGTCTGAAGGTCTCGACGCTGGATAAAATTGAACTGGGCGTGATTACCCAGATAATGGAAACCGGCGCCAACGATGTTATCGTGGTGCGCGCCGAAGAAGATGGACAGGAACGATTGTTGCCCTTTATTCAGGGCGATGTCATCAGGGAAATTGATATCGAACAGGGGCGCATGAGCGTCGACTGGGATCCTGATTTCTAAATAGCTGTTCCTTATTCCACTACGGCTATGGAATAGCGGTGGAATTGTAGGTACGGCTTCAGCCGTACAGGTACGATTGAAATCGTACCTGCAACAGGCTCCGGTAATACACCGGTAATACAATAGTGTACTGGATTTAGGGACACTTAGATTTAGAATTTTAGCGAAAGATGCCGGCCTTAAATGTGACCCCGGCATCTGACCGAGAAGAGGAAACGCGTGATGCGAATCGAAGTCGTCACTCTGTTTCCCGAGATGTTTCAGGCCATTACGGAATATGGCGTTAGCAGCCGGGCGTTGAAAAACAATCTGCTGCAACTGGGATTTCAGAATCCGCGCGACTATGCCCGGGATCGACACCGGACGGTGGATGACCGGCCTTACGGCGGCGGCCCCGGCATGGTCATGATGGCCCCCCCTCTGCGCGAGGCGATTCGAGGCGCGCGGGAAAAGGCGGGGCCGGCCTGCCGGGTGATTTACCTCTCACCGCAGGGACGTAAACTGGATCAGGCTGGATTGCTGGAATTATCCGGACGTGAAGCGCTGGTGATGCTTTGCGGTCGTTATGAAGGCGTGGATGAACGCCTTATTGCGAGCGAGGTTGATGAGGAATGGTCGCTGGGCGACTATGTTCTCAGTGGCGGCGAACTGGCCGCGATGGTTCTGATTGATGGCCTGATTCGCCTGTTGCCGGGGGCGTTGGGGCATGAGGATTCCGCCGAGCAGGATTCCTTCAGTGACGGACTGCTGGATTATCCGCACTATACCCGTCCGGAAATCGTGGATGGAGAAGCCGTCCCTGAGGTGCTGCTGAGCGGCGATCATGCGGCGATTGCGCGTTGGCGGGAAAAGCAGGCATTGGGCCGCACCTGGTTGCGGCGACCGGAATTGCTGGATGAGCGAGAACTGAGTCTGGAACAACAGAATTTACTGGCGGAGTTTATCCGCGAACATAAAATTGAATAGAGTCATTAGAAGCCTGGGAGCTTAAGAGCATGAGTAACATCATCGAACAACTGGAAGCAGAACAAATGAACCGCGACATTCCGGACTTTGGTCCCGGTGATACCGTCGTGGTTATGGTGAAAATTAAGGAAGGCACGCGCGAGCGTCTGCAGGCCTTTGAAGGCGTAGTGATTGCCAAACGCAATCGCGGCCTGAATTCCGCTTTCACCGTGCGCAAGATTTCACACGGTGAAGGCGTTGAACGCGTATTCCAGACTTACTGCCCGACTGTGGCTGAAATCAAGGTTAAACGTCGTGGTGATGTTCGTCGCGCCAAACTTTATTACCTGCGCGAGCGTTCCGGTCGTTCCGCGCGCATCAAGGAAAAACTGTCCCGCTAAAGCTGAGCGTCCGGGCTTGCTAAAAGCGATGGGCGGCAGCATGCGGTTTTATCGGCAGATGTCGGATTTCAGGTTGCTTGAGTCCGGCTTGCTGAGAAAAGACAGAAATAAAAAACGGGGGAGTACGTTCGCGTCTTCCCCGTTTTTTTGCGCCCGCCATTTTTATTTTTTACTTTTATTCTTTTTTGCCTGTATCGATTTTCAGTCAACATTTGCGGCTGAGCCTGCCTCCACTCAGGCGCCGCCTGCTCCCGCTGACGAAGTGGCTGGACTGATGGATATTGGCGTCTGGCGTCTGGCTCTGTACCGGCTGGAACAACAGCAACAGACGATCGCGGATGATCCTGAACGTTGGGTGGGGCAGGAAAAGCAGCGCATCCGGATTTATCAGGCGCTCGGTGACTGGCCGGCGCTAATTTCACGCCTACAGAATTTGCCCGCCATTGTTCCGCTTGATTTTTATATTCAGGCGCAGACCGAGCTTGCCGCCGCCCTGCTCAGGCAAAACAAAGGTCGCGCCGCACTTAAAATTTTACGGGATTTGATCTGGACCCAGGCATCTGACAGCGCTATTGCCGAGGCTTATCTTCTCAACTGGCGACGCATGATTATCGATGCCTACCGGGTTTCAGGACAGAGACAGGATGCCTATCGCGCCGCGACACGTCTGCAGCATGATTATGGCAATCGGGAACTGAGCGATGTTATTCAACATGCAAAAATTCTGCTTGAACTGGGACGGGCGGAAGAGGCCATGGATCGGCTGGCGGGGAGAGCGCAGGAAGCCGAGGCCGCGCAGTTGTATTTACTGGCGCAGTTGCGCAGTGGCGCGCGGCCGGCGCAGGAAGTTATGCAGATTGGCTTGCGCCAGTTAAGAAACGCCTCGCTGGATGCAAAATTACGAACCGGACTCTGGAGGCTGGTGGCCGAAGCCGCGCAGGCCAGCGCTGATCGGGCGACCTATACCAATGCGCTGGAACATGTACTTGGCGTGGATGAGGACAGTGACGTTGAAAAAAATCTGTTCAACTTTGATACGGATATGTTGTGGCGGGCCTATCTGGATTTCGCCACCAGTGTTGGCAACCAGTCGCAATTTTTAATCGGCGTCGATGAGCAATGGCGACAGGCGGCGCAGGCGGCGGCAAAAAAACAGCCGGTGCGTTCGCGTTCACTGTACGCCCTGCTCATGTTCAAGGGCGAGAACGATGTCAGCCGCGAGGCGGCGGTAAAAGATTTTGTCAACAGTTTAAGTCAGACTGAGCAGGGCAGGGTCTTGTTGATGCGTCTGTTTCTGGACTCGACGCGTTTTGCAAACTATGAGGATATTCCCGTTTCAGCCCGTTATGTGCTGGCCGATATCGCGCTGGCGAAGCCGGATATTGAACTGGCCTCGGCCTTGATGGCGACGGTGAAAAAACCGCCCGCAGGCGCGGATCAGTTTTTCTGGTATCTGCGTCGCGCGCGTATTTTGATTCTGGGTGGCAAGGCCGAACAGGGTGCGCAGGCGCTGGATGAAATGTTGCAGGAAACCCGGCAGTTTGAACCCCGGCAACGGGATCGCCTGATGCAGGTGATTTTTGATCTGCAGGCCGCCGGACTGCATGCCGAAGCCTATGCGCTGCTCAATAAAGTGCTCAGGCTGACTGACGATATCAAACTTCAGCGCGAAATTTACTACTGGATGGCGGACTCGAAAAAGGCGCAGGAACAGTTTACCGAGGCCGCCCGCCTGTATCTGAAATCCGCCATGTTTCCTGATCCAAAGGATATGGGATCCTGGGCGCAGACCGCGCGTTATCAGGCGGCGGTGGCGTTAGCGCTGGCGGGCCTGACGGATGATGCGCGCGCGATTTATCAGCATCTTCTGCGGGTGACCAAAGACGCGACGCGCAAGGCGGTGCTGCAGCGTAAGTTACAGAAGTTGCGGTTTAAATAGCCTCCGCGAGGACTGCTGTGATTATTAATAAGGCGGGTAACGCAGAGTCAGGCCGGTCTTCGGGGTAACCGGCGATCGGGAGTAGCCAAGCAACTGGAAGGGAATAGACTCCAGTTGCATGCCGGCATTTCGCTGCAGAGCAAAATGTAAATGGGGTTTGACGTTTTCCTCATAGCTGGGACCGGAAGCCGCGATAAGCTGGCCGCGTTGCACGCGCTGGCCTTCACGCACGGCAATGGAGCCCTGTTTCAACTGCGCATACAGTCCCATGGTGCCATCCTGATGCAGGATCCGGATCTGCAGGGCGGGGACTGACTTTTTATTTCCATCCAGGCGTTCGCGGGTAATTTCCATTACATGACCACTGCGCATGGCAAATACTTTGGCGCCGACCGGCATATCAATATCAATCGCATATTTTGTTGCCGGACTCTGGTGACTGCGCCGGCCTTCAAACGCCTGCGAGATGATGTGTTGCTGAACTTCATCGAAGGGCAGGCCATAGGGTTTGCCGGTCAGATGGCGGACATGGGGTTTGCCCAGAACATAACGGCTTGAATAGGTATAGGACCAGGGTTCGTTCGCGCTTATTTGCATCAGCTGGCAAAAATGCACCGTGGTTTTTGCCGGAATGACTTTGCGAATTGGCAGGGCCGGCTCGCTTTTCATATTAACGAATTCATCGGCGGAGAGTTCAAACTCAATCGGACCGGGGTAATCATTGCGGACATCGAATACCGGCTGGCTGTCGGTGCCGCGATTGATAAGGGTGACATGGGATTTTTCCGTGGGTGTTGCGGAGGATTTGTTCTCTGCGGCTGAGAGCGGTTTTATCCCGAATAACAAACCGGCGAATATCAGCATCGTCAGAGCCGATGATAAAATCCGGCAGGAATGGTTTGCAGTCTGTCGCGCTGAAGATCTGCTCCGGGGGATTTTGTTTTGCTGAGTCATGCGCGCCATGATAGTTTTAAATCAGGCGAAGGTGCAAGCGCGTGCGTGTTTCGCAAGCCGGGATTATTGAATAATAAGATCGGTAAAATAGACGGCGTCGATGCCGGCGTTACCGATGTTTTCTTCCAGCACCTGCTGAATAGCGGCCAGCGCCTCATCCATCAATGCCTGTTTGCCTGTTGCGGTTTTCAATTTTTTGGTTTCCTGACCACTGAGCAGCATCACCATAGCGTGACGAATTGCCGGATTGTGTTCTTCTATATAGGGAGCAAAATCAGCCTGTTTTAATTTAACCTGTAAACTGATTTGCATGTGCCGAACGCGTTGACCATCATTGACATTGACTACAAAGGCCGGCTCCAGTGAAACGTACAGAGAGTTTCCTCCACCGCCACCACTTGCAGAAGCGTGGCTGCTTGCATAAACGATAAATCCAATCATAATCAGGATGAGGCGGGCCAGGGGCATGGTTATTCTCCTTGTTAGCTACGGAACTAATATCGGTAGGGTGGCAGCGGGCTTTAGAAATATTCCATTTAAAGAGGGCGGGACTGTGATGTACGTTAATTCCCCGGTTGGTGTGCTGGCTATTCATTTTTCGGGTTCGGCCGTCTGTGAACTACGTTTTATCGACAGGCCGCTTGCTCGGTGCGCTCCGGAAACCGCGTTCATGAGGCAGTTTAAAGCGCAATTGCAGGCTTATTTCTCATCAGCAGACAGCATCTTCACAATTCCATTGTTACTCAGGGGAAGCGCATTTCAGCAGCGGGTCTGGACGGCGCTGCAACAGATCCCGGCAGGCGAAGTGCGCACCTACGGGCAACTGGCGAAGCAGTTGCACAGCAGCGCCCGGGCGGTGGGCAATGCCTGCCGGCATAATCCGGCGCCGATTGTCGTGCCCTGTCATCGGGTGGTCTCGGCGCGGGGACTGGGCGGTTTTTGCGGGCGAACCGATGGGCCGGAAGTGAGAAGAAAACACTGGTTATTAAAACATGAAGGCATCAAGTTGCCGCTGCCGGATGTTGCATGAGGGCTGAAGACAGCGTTATTGACGTTTTTCTGGATGCCCTGTGGATGGAACGGGGGCTGAGTGACAATACCCTTTCGGCCTATCGCAGTGATTTGCAACACTTCGCGGACTGGCTGGAGCAGCAGCCGGGCGCGCGCAACCTGTTGGAGGTCACGGGTGAAGACATACAGGATTATCTGGATGCCCGGCGCGAACGGCAAATCAGCGCGCGCAGTACGGCCCGGCTGATTTCCAGTCTGCGTAATTTTTATCGGTATCTTTATCGGGAAAAACGCATTCCCGCCGATCCCAGCGTCTTGATCGATTCTCCCCGGCAGGGACGCAGCCTGCCGAAATCATTGAGCGAGGCGGATGTGGAAGCCCTGCTGGCTGCGCCGGATATTTCAACCGATCTGGGATTGCGGGATCGCTGCATGCTGGAGGTGTTATACGCCTGCGGCCTGCGCGTATCGGAGTTGATCGGCCTCAAATTGAGTGAGGTGAATCTGCGTCAGGGCGTCCTGCGCATCAGCGGCAAGGGCGATAAACAACGGCTGGTTCCTCTGGGTGAAGAGGCGATCAACTGGCTGGATCAATACCGGAGCCGTGCGCGTCCGGCGCTGCTCGGCGAGGCGTTCTGCGAAACGCTGTTTGTCACCCAGCGTAAACAGGGGATGACCCGGCAGGCGTTCTGGCATGCAATCAAACGCTATGCCCAGCGGGCGGGAATTGACCGGCCGCTGTCACCGCATACCCTTCGTCATGCTTTTGCAACACACTTGCTGAATAATGGCGCGGATCTGCGCGTGGTGCAGATGTTGCTGGGACACAGCAATCTCTCCACCACCCAGATTTATACCCATATCGCCAGAGAGCGACTTAAATCATTACATGCGGAGCATCATCCTCGAGGTTGAACTCCTCTACGAATACCGGGTCTGATGATTGACTATAGCTGGTTTCGGATGCAGTGTGTCCTGTGTTTCAAGTATGAAACAGGTATACTGAGTGGCGTCGTTTCTCATCAGGATCGGCCTGATATTTCTATTATGTTTTCAAGGTAAAATTATGCGCTCATTGCTCAAACTCTTTATTGTTTTATTGCTATCCTTGTCGTTCGCCCTGCCGGTGTCGGCGGCCAACACTACGCTGGAAAACGCACGCAAGCAGATTTCTGCGCAATTGAGTATTCCGACAGAAAATATCAGCGCCAGTCCGGTGGCGAACCTTTATCTTGTTTCGGTTCCGCCGCGTCTGTTTTATGTCAGCGGGGATGGTAAATATGTGATCGATGGCGACATGATCAACGTGGCCATGAACACGAATATTACTCAGGCTCTGCGCGGCAAGGCGAGGCTACAGGCTATCGATAATCTGGGTGAAGACTCGATGATTATTTTCAGCCCGGAAAAAAGCAAGGTAAAACATACGATTACCGTATTTACTGATATCGATTGCGGTTATTGCCGCAAGCTGCATCAGGCGATTGGCGAGTATAACGATCTGGGAATTCGGGTGCGCTATCTGGCCTATCCCCGGGCGGGGATAGGTTCAGGTTCTTACGACAAGGCGGTGTCAGTCTGGTGCGCTAAAGATCGCAAGGCGGCGCTGACGCTGGCCAAGAGCGATCAACCGGTCAGCAGTGACAAATGTGATAATCCGGTGGCGGCGCATTTCAAAATGGGGAATATGATTGGCGTACGCGGCACCCCGGCGCTGGTGCTGGAAACCGGACAGCTGGTGCCGGGCTATGTTCCACCGGCGCGTCTGGCGGCGATTCTGGATCAGCAAGCGGCTAAATAGGTATTTCCCCCCGTACAGTTATTTAGCCTGTCACCACGGGTTTAGCTGTACGGGGTTGTCTGAGTTTTGATTTTTACTGCCTTTCTTCTGGCTTGACGCCCTCTTTGCCGTCTCATCCTGTTATGAGACTTCCATCACAAAATAATCCAGCCGCTTTAAAATTCAGGGTATTCCCTGATTCAAGATTTTAAGTTTCTGGCGCACAATCTTTAACCATATTCAAACGCAGTTTCTCTGAAGGAGTAGATAAAGTGTTTTTGATATGGAACAGACACAGGGAAAAGTGAAGGAAGGCTGGAGGCCAGACAGGGAAGCAGGGATAGATATGCAGGGCAGGATGTCGCTAAGAAATTGACAGGCTGTTAATTTCTAAAAAATCGGGTGCTGCACCGACATTCAGGCGGGAAGGCCTGCAAGGACCTCAAATATGGCGATCATTTTTTTGTGATCGCCTTTTTTTTGCCCGCCGCTTATTGAATCGAGCCGTTAGCGCTCAAGATATTTCAGTTTATCTTCAACCCCATCCCATTTGCTGGCGTCTTCCAGCGCGGGTTTCATCTCACTGATTACCGGCCATTCTTTTGCCAGTTCGGCATTCAGCTCAATAAAATTGCTCATGTTATCGGGCACATCGTCATCGGCAAAAATGGCTTCCGCCGGACACTCCGGTTCACACAGCGTGCAGTCGATGCATTCTTCCGGATCAATGACCAGGAAATTCGGCCCTTCATGAAAACAGTCCACCGGGCAGACTTCCACACAGTCGGTATATTTACATTTAATACAATTGTCGGTAACGACATAAGTCATGATAGATTCCTGCCGAAAGGCTTCTGAAATGTAATTTGGTTAATCTCTGGGTCTTCAACACAGCTTGCTGCGAAATACGATTACAGGTACGGCCTCAGCTGTACCGGTACGATTGAAATCGCACCTGCAACAGGCTCCGGTAATGATAGTGTACTGGAACCAGGAACATTTAATCCCTTTAGGTTTAATTCCCCGCTGCTTGCAGCGAAGTACCCTCGTAGGTGCGGCTTCAGCCGCATATGTTCGCCTCGTAGTCCCCGCAGGGGGAAGGCGAAGCTGCCACTAATACCCTGTCAGCCTGGCTGCGGGGTAGTTTATTTTATATTAAGAATATGATGTCAGCGCTTTTTTTTCAATTCATACAACAGAGTCAGCGCCTCGCGTGGACTGAGATCATCCGGGTTGATATTTTCCAGCAGGGCTTGTTGCGCGCAAGGCCGGGTTTCTGGCGTGGTGGTTTGAACCGGCATTTTGTTCTGAGCAGTCCCGGCGCTGGTTTCCAGTTGCGCGAGTTTTGCCTGCGCCTGCTGAATGACCGTTTGTGGCACGCCGGCCAGCGCGGCCACCTGCAGGCCGTAACTCTTGCTGGCCGGGCCGGGTAGAACCCGGTGCATGAAGACGATGCCGTGTTCATGTTCGACTGCATCCAGATGCACATTGATGCAGTTGGGCAGTGCCTCCGGTAAGCGGGTCAGCTCAAAATAATGGGTGGCGAACAGGGTCCAGGCGCGCACTTCCTGCAGCAGTGATTGTGCGCAGGCCCAGGCCAGTGACAGGCCGTCAAAGGTGCTGGTGCCCCGACCGATTTCATCCATCAACACCAGACTCTGATCGGTGGCGTTATGCAGAATGTTGGCGGTTTCGGTCATTTCCACCATGAAGGTGGAGCGCCCGGAGGCCAGATCGTCCGATGCGCCGATGCGGGTGAAAATCCGATCGATGGGACCGATGCGGGCCGACTCGGCCGGGACGTAGCTGCCGATATGCGCCAGCAGCACGATCAGGGCCGTCTGGCGCATGTAGGTGGATTTACCGCCCATATTCGGCCCGGTAATAATCAACATGCGTTGCTTTGCATCGAGGCGAATATCGTTGGGAGTGAAAGGATTGGGCTGGGTTTGCTCCACAACCGGGTGGCGACCGTTGTGGATATTGAGTCCCGGGGCCTCATCCAGCGTGGGCGGATTCATCTGCAGACTTTGCGCGCGTTCCGCCAGCGTGTTGAGAACATCCAGTTCCGCCAGCGCCCGGGCGCAGGTCTGCAGCCCGGCCAGATCCTCGTGAAGTTTGTCCAGTAGTTGCTCGTAAAGCTTTTTTTCCCGCGCCAGCGCCCGCTCGTTGGCGCTCAATACCCGATCTTCCAGCGCCTTGAGTTCCGGAGTGATGTAGCGTTCGGCGGCTTTCAGGGTCTGGCGGCGCTGGTAGTCCTCCGGTAGTTTTTCCGAGTGCAGACGGCTGACCTCGATGTAATAACCATGTACGCGGTTATAGCCCACCTTGAGACTATTGACGCCGCTGCGGCTTCGCTCGCGTTCTTCGAGTTCGCTGAGGAACTGACCGGCATTGGCTTGCAGACCGCGAAGTTCGTCCAGTTCATCATCGTAGCCCTCGGCGATAACGCCGCCATCGCGAATCAGCAGCGGCGGGACGTCGATGAGCGCCCGTTGCAGCAGGGCGTGCACATGCGGGAATTCGCTGATCTGTTGCAATAGCGTGGCCAGATGTTCGCTGCTTTTTCCCAGTAACCGGTGAATCTCAGGCAGCAGACTCAGGGCGGTGCGCAGTCGGCTCAGATCGCGGGGACGGGCGGATTTCAGGGCGATGCGGGTGAGAATGCGCTCGATATCGCCAATCTGCTGCAGCAGGGGCTGCAGGTTCTCAAACTGAAGTTGCTCGTGCAAAACAGCAATCACCTGCTGACGTTGGCGCAGGGTAGGGTGATCGCGCAGCGGCCGGTGGAGCCAGCGGCGCAGCAGACGACTGCCCATCGGTGTGGCGCAGCGATCCAGCATCCCGGCCAGAGTGTGCGCATGCTGGCCGCTGAGGCTGTGTTCAATTTCCAGATTGCGACGACTGGCGGCATCGAGAATAATGCTGTCTTCGCGTCGCTCGACGCGCAGATCCCGAATATGCGGCAGCACGCCGTGCTGGGTTTCCTGCACGTAATGCAGCAGACAGCCGGCGGCGCGCACCGCCAGTGGCGCATCATCGGCGCCAAAGCCTTTGAGATCCCGGGTGTGGAATTGTTCGCAGAGCCGACGCTGCGCGCTGTCAGCCTCGAAGCGCCAGGGGGGCTGGTGTTTCAGACAGTTCAGCGAGGCCTGCCAGTCCTGTTTATCCTGCTCTTCACTGATGAGCAATTCCGCCGGGCGCAGCCGCTCCAGCTCGCTGATTAATGCTTCGTTGCCGCTGATCTGCAACAGACGAAAACGGCCACTGGCCATATCCAGCGTCGCGATCCCGCTGCTGTCGTCCTGTGTAAAAACAGCGGCCAGCAGATTGTCCTGACGCTCCTCCAGCAGGGCTTCATCGGTGAGGGTGCCAGGAGTGACGATGCGCACCACCTTGCGCTCCACCGGTCCCTTGCTCGCAGCCGGATCGCCGATCTGTTCGCAAATAGCGATGGATTTGCCCAGTTTGACCAGCCGGGCCAGATAGTTGTCGACGGCATGATAAGGCACGCCGGCCATTGGAATCGGCTCGCCGGCAGACTGACCACGAGCCGTCAGGGTGATGTCGAGCAGTTCGGCCGCCTTGCGGGCATCATCGAAAAACAGTTCATAGAAATCGCCCATGCGATAGAACAGCAGGATATCCGGATACTCCGCCTTGATGCGCAGATACTGCTGCATCATCGGCGTGTGGGATTTTGTTTTCGTGAGAGTAGCGTCCATCCCGGAAAGTTTATCTGAAAGCGGGATGGACGCCTATAGTTTGGTGTTTTCAGGAGAGAGGATGAAACGTTTTTTAACCGCAGAGGCTTTAATAAAATAAAGCCCCTTGCTGCAAACCGTGAAAACACCCAAATTGATTAAAACCGGGAGCGGCGCAGGCGATTTATTTTTCCTTTACGAACCTCCATGTCCTTTGTGGTTAATTTCGTTGCTATTTGATTTTGAATTTCGCCACCAGTTCCTGCATACGATGTGACTGTTGCTGCAGTTTCTCACTGACTTTTGTCGCGCGGCTGGCGCCGGCGGCGGTTTTTTCCGCCAGCTCATTGATGCTGGCAAGGTTGCGGTTGCTTTCTTCCATTACCGCGCGTTGCTCTTCCACTGCCGCAGCAATCTGGGTGTTACGGTTGGATATTTCACCTACATTGCCAGATATCATCGCCAGTGATTCAGCGGTTTCCTCGATTTGTTCCGAGCAGGATTCGGCCTGTTTGCTGGCTGATTCCATGGCCGCAACCGATTCACGGGCGCCGGCCTGTAGCGATTCGACCATGTCATGAATTTGCGCGGCTGATTCCTGACTGCGGGAAGCCAGATTGCGAACCTCATCCGCCACCACGGCAAAGCCCCGGCCCTGTTCACCGGCGCGGGCCGCTTCAATCGCCGCATTCAGGGCGAGCAGGTTGGTCTGTTCGGCAATTTTACTGATCACCTCAAGCACCACGCCAATATTTTCACTCTCAGCATCAAGCGTGCTAATTTTTTCAGTGGCTGAACTCATTTCACTGGCCAGCATATCAATGCCGCCGATGGCATTGGTGGCGATCAGCGCGCCGGATTTTGCGCTGTCATTCGCGGCCTGGGATGATTGCGCCGTGTCACTGGCATTACTGGCGATTTCTTCCGTATTGGCGGTGGCTTCGCTGATGGCCGCTGCAGCCTGTGCCGTTTCGTTATACTGGGCGGAGGTGCTTTGTTCTGTTTCCACGGCGACCTCAGTGATCTCGTCTGCGATGGAACTGATATGCTGGGTGACATCATTGACCTGTTGCAGACTTTGCTGGAATTTTTCCAGCATCCTGTTGAAGGCGCTGCCGACCTTGCCGATTTCATCACCTTCGTTATGAATCTGCACCCGTTGTTGCAGGTTAGCCTGCTCGTCAATCAGTTCGATGGTGTGACGCAGATTATTAAGCGGTTTGCCGATAATCTGTCGTAGAATGAAGACCATCAGGGTCAGCCCCAGCGCAAACAATACGATTTGAATCAGCGCCGAACTGAGCAGGTTGCGATTTACTTCGGCATCCAGTTCTTTCAGAGAATAACTAATGCGCACTGCGCCGATAATATCGCCGGCTTTTGCATTTGTGTGGCAGCTCAGACAATTGGCGCCACGGAAATTCTCACTCGCCTTGAGTGGATTAATGACGGTCAGGATGCGTTCATTTTCTGTTTCATCGATTTGCATGATGGTTTCACCCTGCAGAGCGCGTTTATCCAGCTGATCCTGAATCTGCTCGTTGGCGTTGCCTTCACCATAGAGCGCTTTAATTGCCGAGCCCCGCACGATTCGGGCATCGGTGATGCCGGGGCGTTCCAGAAATTTATTGCGTAGCAATTCACGCTGGTTCATGGTGCCGGTTAGCATCATGGTGTTGATAGCGTCAAAATAACTGTCCGCCGTGTCTTTATTTTGCTGTTCAATAACCGCCTCGACCATCGCACGTTCATTGCTAACCATATGTGCAATGCTGACGATAAGAATAATGGTGAAAACGAACAGAAGGACGATGTTAATCTTGCTGGAAATAGAAAGCTTGCTAAATATATTTTTCATCTTTAACCGCATAATGAATATGAAAAAAATAGTCCATCGGGGGTGAGTTCAGTCACTTGATTGAAAACAGGCAGGCATAAACCTGTGTTAGTTCATATCCCTGATATCGGCATCTGTCATGACATATTTAGAAAATACCCACAATTAATTTTGGGAAGCTCTGATTAATTCCGTCGTTCGTGGTGAAGTCCTGAGCCTGACGAAGGGGCGAACCATGAACGCTAAGCATTGTAAAATCATAATGTTATATGGTTCACCCTTCGACAAGCTCAGGGTGAACGGAATTAATCAGAGTTTCCTTTGTTTTATTAGGCGCCTCGTCGTGGAAAGCCTCGGTGGCATAGTCGGCTGAGACTTGCAATTCGGTCGGGAAATCCCCTAAAGTGGAAGCTGTTTATATAATCAATGGCTTACAGATTCCTGATGGCGTGATAGTGGGGATTGGGGTGGTCAGAGGGACGAGTCATTTATTTAGTGAGGTAAGGGGGAGCAATGCCGCGGGAATATGATGAGAAACGGGACTACATTCGTATCAGTGTAGATTGTGAAATCAAATACAGCCTGGCAGGTTCAGGACAGGAAAAATCCGGAAAAGTCACCAACCTGAGCGGTCGGGGAATGATGTTTATCGCCGATCATTCACTGGAAGTCGAAAATCAGGTCGAAGTCAGGATTCAGCCGGAAAATAATATCACCCCGCCTCTGCATGCGAATGTGCGGGTCGTGCGCGTCAATAAAATGCGGCATGCGGATGGTTTTGAAATCGGCGCAGTGATTCAGGAAATTCTGGACGATTAGTCAAATTTATGGTGGCGGCAACCCCGATCACGGATAGCCGGTTACAGGCATTGGCCTCGCAGGTCGGTGATGCGCTGATGGCGCAGCATCTGACGCTGGCCTGTGCGGAGTCCTGCACCGGCGGCTGGGTGGCCAAATCACTCACCGATATCGCCGGCAGCTCACGCTGGTTTGAACGGGGCTTTGTCACCTATACCAACATCGCCAAACAGGACATGCTGGACGTGCCCCCGGAGCTGCTGGCGCGGGCGGGCGCGGTCAGCGAAGAGGTGGTTCGCGCCATGAGCAAAGGCTGCCTGCAACACAGCCGGGCGGCGATCTCGCTGGCCATCAGCGGCATTGCCGGACCCGGTGGCGGAACAAAAGACAAGCCGGTGGGACTGGTCTGGTTTGCCTGGGGGAAAACGATCCCGGCGGATGCGTTAAAGCTGGTTTCCGCGCGGCAGATTTTCAGCGGCGATCGGGACGCCGTGCGGCGTCAGGCGGTCGGCTGCGCCCTGCAGGGCGTACTCAGGCTTTTAAATGAATCCGCCTGATCGCCATCCCCGGTCCTCAGGACAACGTCTGTTTTTTGCGCTTTGGCCCGCCGCGATGTTGCAGTCGCGTATTTTTAATTATGCGCAATCCCTGAAAATATCCTCCGCGCGTTTCGTGCCCGTTGATAATCTGCATATGACCCTGCTCTTTCTGGGACAGGTGGAAGCCGGGCAACAGCACTGCCTCGAACAGGCGCTGAACTCCCTGAGACTGCCCGGTTTCGAGTTGTATTTCGGTCAGGCGGTTTTCAGGCGCAGGCAGCGGCTGCTCTGGCTGGAACCGACAAGCAGGCCGGATGCGCTGCTGAGACTGGTTGCCGCCCTGCGTCAGATTGCTTCGGACTGTGGTCTGAAAACAGAATCGCGTCCTTTTCGGGCGCACATCAGCCTGTTTCACAAATTGGCGCAGGCGCCGTCTGATTTACCCGCGCCTGAATTTATCTGGCCGGTGCAGGGCTTTGTTCTGGCAGCCTCAAAAACCCTGCCCGCCGGCGCCCGATACCGGATAGTAAAAAAATGGTCTCTGACGGGATAAGGCCTGAAACAGGGCTGACCTAAAGACTCAATCTATGGAATAATGGCGCGGTAACTTTGTACAGGATTTTCAGATAATTCAGCATGAGAACCAGGGAGTGGTTTTCTGCTAACAAACAGCAAGCGAGGATATAACAATGGATGACGGCAAACAAAAGGCGCTCGGCGCAGCTCTGAGCCAGATTGAAAAACAGTTCGGTAAAGGCGCGGTGATGCGTCTGGGTGACAGCAGCGCCGCCAGAGATGTGGAAACCATTTCTACCGGCTCCATCAGTCTGGATGTGGCGCTGGGGGTCGGCGGCCTGCCCAGGGGACGCGTGGTGGAAATTTATGGACCGGAGTCCTCGGGTAAAACCACCCTGACCCTGCAGGTGATTGCCGAATGCCAGAAGACAGGCGGCACCGCCGCCTTTGTCGATGCGGAACATGCGCTGGATCCTGTCTATGCCGAGAAACTGGGCGTGAACGTGGATGATCTGCTGGTCTCGCAGCCGGATACCGGCGAGCAGGCGCTGGAAATCACCGACATGCTGGTGCGTTCCGGCGCGGTGGATGTGGTGGTCGTGGATTCGGTCGCCGCGTTAACGCCGAAGGCGGAAATCGAAGGCGACATGGGTGATTCACACATGGGGCTGCAGGCCCGGCTCATGTCACAGGCGCTGCGCAAGCTGACCGCCAACATCAAGCGTTCCAACACTATGGTGATTTTCATCAACCAGATCCGCATGAAGATCGGCGTCATGTTCGGCAACCCGGAAACCACCACCGGCGGCAACGCGCTCAAGTTCTATTCCTCGGTGCGGCTGGACATCCGCCGCATCGGCGCGCTGAAAAAGGGCGACGAAATTATTGGTAACGAAACCCGGGTCAAGGTGGTGAAGAACAAGGTAGCGCCGCCCTTCAAGCAGGTGGTGTTTGATCTGCTTTATGGCGAAGGCATTTCCCGCGAAGGCGAGATCATCGATCTGGGCGTAAAAGAGGGACTGGTGGACAAGGCCGGCGCCTGGTACAGCTATAACGGCGAGCGCATTGGTCAGGGCAAGGACAATGTGCGCAACTTCCTCAAGGAGAATCCGGACATGGCGGCGGAAATTGAAAGCCGCATTCGTGAAAAACTGCTGGATCTGCCTGTTGCCGAAGAACAGCCGGAAGCGGAAGCCGCGTTGGCTGAGGAATAAAACGGATAATAACAAACTGCAAGGGTGACCGTGAGGTCACCCTTTTTCGTTTATTCAGATGGATGTAAGCAGGCGTAATGAAATCTAACTTTCAGTATTCTTTCGTTGTTGTTGCATTATTGATGATTAAATCTGTTTATGCTGTGGACAGCGCCGGTATGGCAAAAGCATTAACGACAGAAGAGATGCGCGCCCCGAGATAAAGTGTGAATATGCGGTTATGGAAAAGGAACTGAAGGCGCAACAAAAACAGGCGCAGTTGGCGATAGTGGAGAGGGCGGTAAAGGCGGAAGAACTCGCTGCTTTAAAAAAAAAGGGTCTGGATAGACTCAATGAAAATCGTGTCGCCTTACTGAGTATGGATTTGACTGGCTCGCATGGTTTTCGTTTTGAATACAAGCCGCGCCTGTTGGAAAAACAACTGGTCGGTGCGGCCAGTTAGGCTGTGGTCTGTGATGGCGTGTTCGATTCGTGAAGCGGCCATGAATTATCTGGCTCGACGGGAACATAGCCGCCGAGAACTTGAACAGAAGCTGGCGCAAAAAGATTTTTCCTCCGCAGAGATCAACGGCGCACTGGATCAGCTGATTGACGATGGTCTGCTCAGTGATGCGCGTTTTGCCGAGTCTTATGTGAATGCGCGTCGACAGCGCGGCAGCGGTCCGTTAAAAATACAGGCGGAGCTGAAAATGCGGGGAGTCAATGACGAGATCGTCGCCCACTATCTGGAACCGCAGGATGCGAGCTGGCGTGAACTTGCCGAAGAGGCTCGCCGTAAACGGTTCGGCGACGCTCTGCCGGATGAGTATGCGCAGCGCATGCGTCAGGCGCGATTTTTACAGCAACGTGGATTTACTCACGAGCAGATCAATGCCGCATTAAAAACAGAGGGAAGCTCTGATTAATTCCGCCGTTCGTGGTGAAGTCCTGAGCCTGACGAAGGGTCGAACCATGAACGCTAAGCATTGTGAAATCATAATGTTATATGGTTCACCCTTCGACA
>WFVC01000083.1 GCA_015491815.1 Gammaproteobacteria bacterium
ATAATATAAGACACAGGATCAGGATTAATTTATTCATAGGTCTCCATAATATATTGAAATTATGACCATTTATCGTCCAACAAGCAATATTTGCAGACTCAGCATGATACGTGATTCAGGCATCGCTGACTAAGCAAAACTTGCGCCACCGACAGCTAATTCTGGCAAAAACAGGGGAAAATGCACGCATGCTCACAGTTTTTCTCGCCTGCCCCAAATTTTCTAAAGTTGCTATTTTACCCGCCGATAGCGATACAGGACAAAGAAATACGTCCTCAAGAATCACTAATTTTAACCATCCATCAGCAGGAGATAAACATGGAAAACACCTCATACGGCCGTCCAATTGGTTCTCATCTCGGTAAACCTATTTATGAATCTATAGAAAGCGATGGACACCGCTATGTATATGACAGACTTGCTGAATGTGATACCGAAGGTTGCCCGCTAAACCAGCTTCACGAAAATGAGCTGCTCATTAATCCCGGTATCATCTATAAAGAAGTATAAAACCCCGCCAGCCCCCCCGGGAAAACGGATCGTTCAGATGCCTGGTGCTGGCCATGCTTTCCAGTCACCAACATCTGAATGCAAAAATCACTTCAGTCTAATTTACCCCTTGCATTTACTGATGCTATCTAAGTAGCTGTTCCTAATTCCAGTACAGCGATAGAATTACAGGTACGGCTCTACCCTTCTGGCACAGGTACGATTGAAATCGTAGCTACAACAGGCTCCGATAATACATAATCTACTGGAATTAGAAGGGCTTATTTAGGGTAAACCCTTAGATACACCCTGCCAACAATCCTGCATTATTAAGAATACATAATGCGTAAACACGATGCTCATAAGCTATTGATATAAATGTGATACAGCTTTGATCAATACCTGGCAAGCGTCTATAAAATAATAATTCTGACAGATTCGTTTTAACTCTGATCTTAAGGAGAAATAGTAGATGGAAAAGCGCTGGAACGAACGTAAGCCCATTCAGCTTAACGCTTTGATTAATTCAACAGATACTTTAATTAGCGGTAAAACTGAAAACATCGGTATGGGGGGGATGTACCTTAAAATTGCACCGGGCATCAACATTAATGCTCGGCGCGCCATCAGCGTTGCACTGAGTGATGGTGATCGCACCGTTACCTTCCCCTCAACGATTGTTCGTATCGATAAAGATGGACTGGCGCTTAAATTTTCAAATTACTCACCCGAAATGTTGAGCGTATTACGTAAACTGCTGGTTGATGAAAGCGGCACATCATCTCATCTACATTAAAAATCGAATATACACCAGGATGCCAAAATTGCGGGTCTCACTCCTTGGTTCAACGACGCCTGAACCGGCGCCAACGCCTCCTCTACTCAATTCAGTAACTGCGCTGCGCTTCAGATTCCAGGTTGTGTAATAAGGTTCAACCGTAATGGTGGATTGCCCACTGGAGCGAAAGCGCCAGGGAAACGCCAGACGCAGTCCCCAATCCTCCCCCAGATTAAGCATCGCATTATCGTAACCGCCAAATCCCTGAAAATCGGCCTCCATATTAGCCCTCAACATACGTGTCACACGAATATCCAGATCAAGCTGATATTCATCATTCTTAACAAGAGGGGTGTTCAGCCCAATCAGCGCATAGGTCCAGGAATAAAATTCCAGTATTCCGGCGACAGATAAACCACTATCTGTCGTTGTCGGACGAATATTCCGCCGCCAGAAATAATAGCCTACACCCCCATAGGCGGTAAGCGTTGAAAACTGATATCCGGCAATTACCGTTGTATCAAATATATCGGTATCTGAACGGCTGTTAATTGGCAGGCCGGATAAATCAGGATTGACAGACTGAGTTTGGCCCCGGTAGGTCACATCGCCAAAATGATAATTTAAGGCCAGTGAAATATACGCATTAGGCCAGTGCAAGACACTCCCTAAAAGCACCCCCGGCAATGCTCCCTTTTCATCATCCAGCCAGGAATTATCCGTATCAAACTCCGTATAATCAAAATTCATCAGCGAACCTCCGGCAAAAAACTCTATCTCCGTTGCCTTTAATAGACTACCCGATGCAGGCGCAGTCTCAGCAACGATTGTCGAGGCCGGTGCTTCCTCTGCAACTGTTGTTGGCGCAGATTCTACCTGAGCATCAACTGCACCTGCTTTGGGTATTTCCGATTCGGGACTAGCTGGAGATTCCACCGCCGTTTCTTCCGTTACTGTCTCTGAGGCAGCCGCGTTTTCCTTAACCTCAGCCGCGCCTGCTTCGGGTATTTCCGATTCAGGACTAGCTGGAGATTCCACCGCCGTTTCTTTCGTTACTGTCTCTGAGACAGCCGCATTTTCCTTAACCTCAGCCGCGCCTGCTTCGGGTATTTCCGATTCAGGACTAGCTGGAGATTCCACCGCCGTTTCTTCCGTTACTGTCTCTGAGGCAGCCGCATTTTCCTTAACCTCAGCCGCGCCTGCTTCGGGTATTTCCGGTTCGGGACTAGCTGGAGATTCCGCCGCCGTTTCTTCCGTTACTGTCTCTGAGACAGCCGCGTTTTCTGCAGTATCCGGTGTTTCATCCACCGGCTGTTTTTCCGGTGCGGGATCAGAAGCGACAGTTTCGCCTGCTGCAGCGGCTGCCCCACTCGCCGCTTTTTGCTCCGCCGACTCAGCAACAATCTCCTCAGGCAGCGTCTCATTGGCTGCTGAATGTATTTCAGGAGAAGCAGTTTCATCGACAGCGACGCCACTCTTTGCCGCCTCGTCAGTCGCACCTGATTCAGATGACGCATCAACAACCGCTTGCGGGGAAACAGGTGAACCCGTTTCCGGGGCGCCAGGCGCCGGGAAAGACCAGCCATATAAAAGACCGGAAAAAATTAGTAAAAACCGCATGTTCAACCTGGACGTCACCCTGTATTCAGATACGCGATAGTCTCGCAATATATTTCGACCCAAAATGGGAATGGCTGAATTTATAACACAGCAGAAAATACTGGAATACTGAAAAATCGCAGTAGAATCACAGAATTAGCTGATTTTTGTTGAGGCCTGAATGACGTACTGAAAGTGAATAGTGTATGATGAGGTTTTTTCACACATCGTCTCCAAATTTTTATTTATTTTTTCCGGATTGAGATTTATGCAACTAAACAGTCTGAGTGCAGTATCCCCTATTGATGGTCGTTATGGTAGCAAAACTGAAGCATTACGACCGATTTTCAGTGAATTTGGTCTGATTCGCCACCGCGTTCTGGTGGAAGTTCGCTGGCTGCAGCATCTCGCCGCTTCAGCGCAAATCAGCGAAGTTCCCGCCTTTTCCCCCAATGCTAACACCGTACTGGATAATATTGTTGAGAAATTTTCACTCGAAGACGCCCAACGAGTGAAAAATATCGAGCGCAGCACCAACCATGATGTCAAGGCCGTCGAGTATTTTCTCAAGGAGAAAATCACCGGGAATGAGGAGCTGGAAAAAGTCAGCGAATTTATTCATTTCGCCTGCACCTCCGAAGATATCAACAATCTTTCCCACGCCCTGATGCTGACCGAAGCCCGTAATCAGATCATTCTCGGCCAGCTCGATGAACTCATCGACAGCATCCGAAAAATGGCGCATGACTATGCCGCCATTCCCATGCTCTCACACACCCACGGTCAACCCGCCTCCCCCAGTACGGTCGGCAAGGAAATGGCCAACGTGGTCGCCCGCCTGCAGCGCCAGCGCCAGCAAATCGCGGCAGTGGAAATACTGGGCAAGATTAACGGCGCAGTCGGCAACTACAATGCCCACTTAAGCGCCTACCCCGAAATCGACTGGGCGGATTTTGCCCGTGATTTCGTGACTTCACTGGGACTCAGCTGGAATCCTTACACCATCCAGATCGAACCCCATGACTACATCGCCGAGCTGTTCGACGCGCTGGCCCGCTTCAACACCATTCTGCTGGATTTCGACCGCGATATCTGGAGCTATATTTCCATGGGTTATTTCAAGCAGAAAACCGTTGCCGGTGAAGTCGGCTCGTCCACCATGCCGCACAAGGTCAACCCTATTGATTTTGAAAACTCCGAGGGCAATCTGGGCCTTGCTAACGCCATTTTCGGGCATCTGGCCGCCAAACTGCCCGTCTCCCGTCTGCAGCGGGATCTGACCGATTCCACCGTCCTGCGCAATCTGGGCGTGGGCATCGCCCACTCGATGATCGCCTGGCAATCCACCCTGCGCGGCATCAATAAACTGGAAATCAATGAGGCTCAACTGACCGCCTATCTGGATGAAAACTGGGAAGTGCTGGCTGAACCGGTGCAGACCGTCATGCGCCGTTACGGGATTGAAAAGCCCTATGAAAAACTCAAGGAACTGACCCGGGGACAGCGCATCAACGCCGCAACCATGCAGGCTTTTATCGAAACGCTGGAGATTCCGGATGCCGCCAAACAGCAGTTACTCGCGCTCACCCCAGCGAACTATATTGGCAATGCCATCCAGCAGGCTAAAGATATATAGCACAGCTACCGATACTTTAGCTGCGCAAATGCTGTATAAACCAGCAACAGGCGCTAAACTTTATTTGTAGCTGACATAAATGTACATGCTACCCATAAACTGACAGGTCAGCCTTGTAGATGTTGCAGAAACCTAAAAATCGAAGTAAACCGATCCGCCACCGTTCTTTCAGAAAAGCCAGTCCACTGGGAAAACTGACCGAGCAGCGATTTCTTGACAAATACTGGCATAAAAAGCCGCTCTTGATCCGGCAGGCCTTCCCCGGTTTTTCCACACCTATCAGTCCGGATGAGCTCGCCGGCCTCGCCTGTGAAGAGGAGGTTGAATCCCGCCTGATACTGGAAAAAGACGGCCCCACGCCCTGGGCGCTGGAACGCGGCCCGTTCGCCGAAGAGCGCTTTTCCACTTTGCCGGAAACGCACTGGACCCTGCTGGTGCAGGAAGCCAACCGCTATATCCCGGAACTGGCTCTGCTCAGAGACGCCTTTAGTTTTATTCCCAACTGGCGCAGCGACGATGTCATGGCCAGCTATGCGCCGGTACAGGGTTCGGTCGGTCCCCATGTGGATCAATACGATGTGTTTCTCTTACAGGGGCTGGGCCGACGCCGCTGGATGATCAATCCGGAGCCGGTCGATGCGGATAATCTGCGCGACGATACCGAGCTGAAAATTATGCAGGACTTCAGCGCCAGTGAGGAATGGATACTGGAACCCGGTGACATGCTCTACCTGCCGCCGGGCGTGGCTCATTACGGCATTGCCCTTGACGAATGCATGACTTTTTCCATCGGCTTCCGCGCGCCCAGTCACGCCGAACTACTCAGCAGCTTCATCGATGATCGGGTGCTCGATCTCGATGACACGGTTCGCTATTCTGATCGCGATCTGCAAATTCAGAAAAACCCGGGTGAAATCACGCACCGTACGCTAACCCATATACACAGCATCCTGCAGGAAGCCGTCTCTGACAATGAGCGCATCAACCGCTGGTTTGGCCGTTATATCACTGAACCCCGACACAGTGAGCCGCCTGAAAAACGCGATCCTTTTTTAAGCCCTGCTGAATTTCGCACACAACTTGAACAAACCGGCTGGCTTGTCCGCAGTGAATCTTCCCGTTTCGCCTTTGTTCAACGGCCCGATCGAGTATTCCTGTATATCGACGGGCAGGAATATGATTTACTTCCCGGCTGGATTTACATCGCACAACTGGTCTGCAATCATCGCTATTTGAAACTGGAGCTACTGAAGCCTTATCTCGACGATACTGTTTTCATCGAATTATTCTGCGCACTGTACAACCACGCCAAATTTGATTTTCCTGACGACTCATGGATGTCATTAAAATAAAGCGCGTCGCCTTTATTCGCGACTTCGCCGGCCTTTGTTATATTCGCGAACAGGTTTTTATCAAAGAACAGGGCGTGCCTTCGACGCTTGAATGGGACGGGCTGGATCAGGACGCCATTCATCTATTAGCCGTCAATGCCTCACAACAACCTGTCGGCACCGTGCGCATGCTGAATGACGGACATATCGGACGCATGGCCGTGCTTGATGAATGGCGTCATCAGGGCATCGGTCGGCGACTGTTAAAAGAAATGTTGCAAATCGCCCGGCAACTCAAACTGGATAAGGTGTTTCTCAGTGCGCAAACCAGCGCCGTCGATTTCTATGCCCGCTTCGGCTTCACCCCTTATGGCGAGGTGTTTATGGACGCCAATATCCCTCATCAGAACATGCGCCTCAACCTGACGGAATAAATAGACCATCAACGGTATGGAGATTGAACCGGAAAAACTCAGACTGGCCATCGACGGCGATGAATATCCGCTCGACAGTCGCGCAGACAATTACCGGGTTTTCCTGCAGATGCTGCAACAGGCAGGCAACAGCATTGATATTTTCAGCCCGCATCTGGATCACAAACTCTACGATACCGGCGAAATCATCAACCGCCTGCAAACCCTCATCCGTCATAATCAGCATGCCCGCATTCGCCTGCTTCTGCGCGATCCCCGCCGACTCATCACCTACGGCCACCGGATTATTGAACTCTCCCGGCGTCTGAGCAGCTATATCGAAATACGCCAACTGGCGGAAACCTGCCACGAACATATCGAGTCT
The DNA here is from genome assembly GCA_015491815.1 of Gammaproteobacteria bacterium. Lineage (GTDB taxonomy): Bacteria > Pseudomonadota > Gammaproteobacteria > UBA6429 > Thiohalophilaceae > JAADGZ01. Next base: position 6,632 of record WFVC01000083.1, read on the forward strand.
TTCAGCCTGTTTGATCAGCGCGGCATTCTCTATCGCCCGAATGCCGAACAGTTTGCAGGCTGGTTTAGTTTTAATGCCCCGATTCGTGTAAAATCAGAAACAGTTTTTTTCAACGAAGCCTGGAACATCAGCCTGCCCTGTCATGAAACACGCAGGCTCTATCTGTAACATTTAAGGAATCCGGATCATGCTACGGCCACGATTATCCATTCTCCTGTTTATTATTGCCCTGTTATCCGTTTTTCAGTCACAGGCGATGGCGGATGCGGCCATGCGCCTGGAAACCTTTAATCTGCGCAATCGTCCGGCCGAAGATATCCTGCCCATGGTCAAGGCCTTTTTACATCCTGAAGGCGCCATCCGGGGACAGGGCTACAAACTATTCATTAAATCAACCGGCGCCAACCTCGAACAACTCAGTCAAATTATTGCAGAACTCGATATCGCGCTGAAACGTTTACGCATCTCGATTTCCACTGATGCCGGCGCTTTTGACGAACAGGAAAAATTGCAACGGCATGCCCATTCCGAAGCAGTCCAAAGCAGTGACAGTCCGGATATACAAAAAATTATTATTAACAAGGGGCCGCAGCACAAAGTCACCACCAAAGTTTTCAGCACCGCAACTCGCAGCCGTCAACTCGCCGCCCAGCATGTGCAATTACTGGAAGGACAATGGGCCACCATCAATACCGGTCACGCTATTCCCCTGGCCAATCGTCACATTAACGCCGATGGCACCGTGACCCAAACCATCAGTTATCGCAACGTCAACTCCAGTCTGAAAGTACGCGCACACGTTAATGATGGCAAAGTCTATCTAACCCTGCGCCCCAAACATGAAAAACTCAGTCGGCAGGGAGGTGGCGTGATCGACACACAAAGTATTGAAACCAACCTGACAATCGGGCTGGGTCAGTGGATCGAAATTGGCGGTCGCCAATATCAGAAAGACAACTCAAATAAAGGCATTAC
>WFVC01000084.1 GCA_015491815.1 Gammaproteobacteria bacterium
CGCCGGAGATAAGCGGGTGCTGGATGTGTTCAGTTATGTCGGCGCATGGGGGCTTCAATGCCTGCATGCCGGCGCAAAAAGCCTGCTCTGCGTCGATGCTTCAAAAACCTTTCTGCAGGTGGCGGCGGAAAATGCAAAACGCAACCAGTATGCCGATGCCTTTGAGGTGCTGGCCGGTGACGCTTTTGAGGTGCTGAAACAGTTGCAGGCGGAAAAGCAAGCTTTTGATATTGTAATTCTGGATCCCCCGGCTTTCATCAAACGGCGCAAAGATATGAAAGAAGGCGCGCAGGCCTATCAGCGCATTAACCGGCTGGCGATGAAGCTGCTGGATGAAGGCGGGCTGCTGGTTTCGGCCTCCTGTTCACATCATTTGTCCGCCGAGCAGTTGCGCAGTGAGATCCGTAAGGCGGCGATGAAAAACCGTCAGTCGTTGCAAATTGTCGAGCAGGGGCATCAGGGGCCGGATCATCCGCTGCATCCGGCGATGCCGGAAACGGAATATTTAAAAGCCTTTTTCTGCCGCCTGCTGCCGGGGTATTGAAGCCATGCCGTGTAGAATGCAGCTGTAGATTTGATTTTAATCGAAAAGGTACGACTGAAGTCGTACCTACAAGCCATACCTATAACCGCATATGGCGGGGTAGTTTATTTTTAAGGAGTCACAATGGTCGTTGATTTTGATCCCGTCGCCATTTCCATTTTCGGGCTGAAAGTCCACTGGTACGGGCTGATGTATTTGATCGCCTTTCTGTCCGCCTGGAAACTGGGGCGTATGCGTGCGGCAAAACCGGGCTCGGGCTGGACGGCGCAACAGATGGATGATCTGCTGTTTTATGCCGGACTGGGGGTGATTCTCGGCGGGCGTATCGGCTATATCCTGTTTTACAATTTTTCCGCCTTTATTGAGAACCCATTGATATTGCTAAAAATCTGGCAGGGCGGCATGTCTTTTCACGGCGGTTTTCTCGGGGTGATGGTCGCCTGCGGTTTTTTTGCCCGTAAATATCACAAGGTGTATTTTGCCGTGGTGGATTTTGCCGCGCCACTGGTGCCGATTGGACTGGGCGCCGGGCGCATCGGCAACCTGATCAACGGGGAACTCTGGGGCAAACCGACCGATCTTCCCTGGGGGATGATCTTTCCAGCCGCCGGAAATCTTCCCCGCCATCCCAATCCTCTGTATGAGGCTTTTCTGGAGGGGCTGGTGTTGTTTGTCATTGTCTGGTGGTTTTCCTCCCGGCCGCGCCCGGTGATGGCGGTTTCCGGTGTATTTGCGCTGGGCTACGGGATTTTCCGCTTTGGGATAGAATTTGTGCGCATGCCCGATGCCCATATTGGTTATCTGGCCTGGGGCTGGCTGACCATGGGCCAGATCCTGACGCTGCCACTGATTTTAACCGGTCTGATCCTGCTGGGGCTGGCGTACCGGAAGTCGGCGGGCTGAGTTTGGGGTCAAAAAAGACTTTAACGGACCCCGGCAGACGGGTATATTGGGCGGATTATTTTTGCGTATTTCTCAATTTAGGGGATGAATGATGGCGCGCTTTATTCAACAGTTAATCTTGCTAATGCTGCTGGGACTTTCTTTCCAGAGCGGCGTTGTGGCCGCAGAGTTGCGTGGTTTTACTCTCGCTGAGCGTAGTCAGAAAAGCCTTGAGCGGGTCACCGAGTCGGTGCTTGAGAAACTGAAGAAAAACGGCTTTGAAATTCTGGGCGATTACCGCCCTGAAGACGGCGTCAATATTTTTATCGTCACCAACCGGGAACTGAAAAAAGTTGCGGCCAAAAGTGAATTCGGCGGTTTCGGCGCGGTCATCAAGGTTTCGGTGGCCAGAGTGACGCTGGAAGATGGCCGCCAGGAAGTTCAGGTTGCCTATAATAATCCGGAATATATGGCGCTGGCGTACTGGCTCAACAGTCGTCTGAAGGCAACCAAAGCCAAACTGAAAAAAGCGCTGGGCGCGATTGAGGATTTCGGCGGGCCGGTTGATGAAGAATCCTTACCGGATTACAACTACACCATCGGCATGGAAGGCTTTACCGGTTTTTTTGAACTGGCGCAATTTTCCAGTTACCGGGAGGCGGTGAAGTCTGTGGAAACCAATCTGGCCAAGGGGCGTTTTGGCATTTCACAGGTTTTCCGGCTGGATATCCCCGGCAAAAAACAAACGCTGTTCGGTCTGGGCATGAAGGCCAATGTCGAGGAGAACCGTTTTATCAATGACGAATATGTCATGGAGATTATCGATTACCAGCAACCCCGACGCCTGCCCCATCTACCCTATGAAATACTGGTGATTGATAATCGTGTGATTGCCATGCACCCGCATTTTCGCATCGCCATCAGTTTTCCTGATTTACACATGTTTGGTGAACACGGTTTCGGACGCATGATTCAGTTGCCCTATGATTATGAGGAATTTATCATTCGCGCCATTGGCGGCCAGTGGCCGCCGGAAGAAGACTGGTAAGGTCAGGGGTTCAAAACCGAGATCAAAATCTGAACTGTCAGGAAAATTGAGTGAAGCAATATCTGGACTTGATGCGCCATGTTAAGGAGCAGGGGGTAAAAAAAGAGGATCGCACCGGCACCGGCACGCAAAGCGTGTTTGGCTATCAGATGCGTTTCGATTTGAATGCGGGCTTTCCACTGGTGACCACCAAGAAACTGCATTTGCGGTCGATTATTCACGAGTTGCTCTGGTTTCTCAGCGGCGACACCAATATAAAATATTTAAAAGATAATGGCGTTAAGATCTGGGATGAGTGGGCCGACGAGCAGGGCAACCTCGGCCCGGTTTATGGCTCCCAGTGGCGCTCCTGGCCGGCGGCCGATGGCCGGCATATCGATCAAATCAGTCAGGTGGTGGAACAGATCAAACACAATCCCGACTCGCGCCGCATCATTGTCAGCGCATGGAATGTCGGCGAGATTGAAAACATGGCTCTGCCGCCCTGCCATGCGTTTTTCCAGTTCTATGTCGCCGAAGGCAAGCTGTCCTGCCAGCTTTATCAGCGCAGCGCCGATATTTTTCTTGGCGTGCCGTTTAACATCGCCTCCTATGCCCTGCTCACCATGATGATGGCGCAGGTCTGTGAACTCGAAGTCGGTGACTTCATTCACACGCTGGGTGATGCGCATTTATATTCCAACCACCTGCAACAGGCGGAAGAACAACTTTCACGTCGCCCCTACGCCCTGCCGCAGATGAAAATCAATCCGGAAATAAAGAATATTTTTGATTTCAGTTTTGATGATTTCGAATTGCAGAATTATGAATTTCATCCGCATATCAAAGCGCCGGTAGCGGTTTGATGGAAATGCCACAACGCAAAGGCGCAAAGATCGCCAGGAAAAACATTACTGTAATTTTTGAAAAAAAGCGCTAAACCGGGGTGGATCTGTTTTTTTCTTAGCTTAAGGAGTCTCTGATTAATTCCGTTCGCCCTGAGCTTGTCGAAGGGTGAACCATATAACATTATGATTTTACAATGCTTGGCATTCATGGTTCGCCCCTTCGTCAGGCTCAGGACTTCACCACGAACGGCGGAATTGATCAGAGCTTCCTTAACTCTGCGTTCTCTGCGCCTTCGCGTCTTTGCGTTAAAATAAGTATCATGAATACACACTCACCTCTTATTTCCATCATTGCCGCGATGACAGATGATCGGGTTATCGGCATCAATAACAGCCTGCCCTGGAAACTGCCGAATGATATGAAATGGTTTCGTCAGCAGACGCTGGGCAAACCGATTCTTATGGGACGCAAAACCTTTGAATCCTTTGGCGCCCGTCCCCTGCCTGAGCGCGCCAATATTATTATTACACGCGATAAGACTTATCAGGCTGAAGGCGCACAGGTGGTTCACTCGATTGATGAGGCCTTGCAGAGCGCCGGCGAGGTTGAGGAAATTATGATCATCGGCGGCGCGTCATTTTATGAACAGATGTTGCCGCAAACCCGGCGCATGTACCTGACCCGGGTGCATACCGAGGTTGAAGGCGACGCCTGGTTTCCCGCCTTTGATGAATCGCAGTGGCGTGAAGTCAGCCGTATAGATTGTGAAGCCGATGAGCGCAATGCCTATGCGCATAGTTTTGTTATTCTCGAACGCGACTGAAAATTATTCTGACGGATTTTTTACTTCAGCTTGCCTTCCCGGTGCGCCGGACACTTTACGCTAATATATTGTGGTTCGGCGGTGTCGATGCGCAGGGCGGTGAGTTCGCCGCCCCAGATACAGCCGGTGTCCAGCGCATAAATATTGTTTGCCGATTGACGACCCAGCGTTGACCAGTGGCCGAAGATAATTTTTTGTTCCCGGGTTTGCCGATCATTAACCTGATACCAGGGGTGGAAGCCTTCAGGCTGGGTGCCGGGCGGTCCCTTGGCTTCAAGATATAAACGGCCATCGTGACTGCAAAAGCGCATGCGGCTGAAACTGTTGCAGATAAAACGCAGACGATCCCAGCCCTGTAAATCTTCTGACCAGCGATCCGGTTGATCCCCATACATGTGTTCAAAAAAATCCCGATAATTATCAGCACGCAATATTTCATGCAGTTCGGCGGCATAGGCCTGTGCCTGAGTTAAATTCCACTGCGGATAAATACCGGCATGCACCAGAGTATACCGTAGTTCAGGATCATGATGGAGCAGCGGACGATGTCGCAGCCAGTTCATGAGTTGTCGTCGATCGGGGGCTTCAAGGATATTGATGAGATCGGGATCGCGGGTGGTCTTCATGCCCGCATCAACGGCGAGCATGTGCAGATCATGATTGCCCAGCACCGAGGTGACGACCTTGTCGAGGGAAACGACATAGCGCAGAGTATCCAGTGATTTCGGTCCGCGGCTGATAAGATCGCCGGCCAGCCAGAGCCTGTCTTTATCCGGATTAAACTGACACTTGTCCAGCAGGCGGCGGAAGTCGTCATAGCAGCCCTGTAGATCGCCAATGGCGTAAACAGCCATTCAGGAATTCTCCATCGACATTGTTTTCTGTAATTCAATATAACGGAACCAGCCTTTGGCCAGCGCCGGTTCGTCACGGATAAGCCTGAGTTGCGGGCATTGCGCCAGCAGCGCTTCGAATACGACATCGGTGCGGGTGGCGATGTGACGCAGGAAGAAACTCAGCAGACGACGGCTTAAGGCCCATTGCCCGGGACGAATAAATTTATCGAGAATAAGAATGCGGCCGCCGGGCCGCAGAACGCGCTGGGCCTCCTGCAGGGCGCGATCGGGTTTGGGCACCACGGCAAGGATCAGATGCATAATAACGGTGTCAAAATGATTGTCGGCAAAAGGCAGTTGCATGGCGTCAGCGAGTTTAAGTTCAATATCATCACGCTGACCGATCTGCTTTCTGGCGCGTTCGAGCATGGCCGGGGTGAGATCGATACCGGTATAGCGTGGGCCATGCGGCAGCCAGGGAATATCCAGTCCGGTGCCAATTCCGGTGAGAAGTATTTTCTCATCGTTAACGGGATTCAGCCGGCTGAGATTCTTCTGCCGCAGTTCGAGAAAAGCCGGTTTGACGATGGCGTCATAAATCGGAGCAAGGAAGGTATAGCTGTGCTTGAGTGACATGCCTGCATGTTAATGGGATGCATGGGCTTTAGCAATGCGTGATTGAGCGTGCATTCTGCAGGTTCGATTTCAATCGTACGGGTACGACTGAAGTCGTACCTACAGGTCGCACCTGCAAATTGCAGCGGCATGTCATAGCTTGTTCCTGTAGATTCGATTTCAATCGAACGGATGAAGCTGTGTTGTTTTTCAGTGCAGGGTATTGGGGATCGCGAGGGTAAAGGCGGGAATGGGCGCATCATATTCATAGCCGTCATCGCTGATCATTTTGTAGTTGCCGTGCATGCTGCCCAGCGGGGTTGCGAGGACGGTGCCACTGGTATAACGGAAACCTTCACCGGGTTTGAGGTAGGGTTGTTCACCGACCACGCCTTCGCCTTCAACCTCCTGCACATTGCCGTTGCCATCGGTGATAATCCAGTGACGGCGTAACAGGCGGGCGGCGGCTTCGCCCATGTTGCGAATGGTGATGGTGTAGGAAAACACGAAACGTTCTTTTTCCGGCTCCGACTGTTCATCGATGTAACGGGTTTCAACATCGACTTCAATGTTATGTTTTTGCTGTCCACTCATGGTCAGAGGCGGCTTATTGCGGGATGGTTTGTGGACGTTTGTCATCGCGATGTTGTTTGACATAGTCGATGGCCTTGGCCACCGTTGTATAAATTTCCTGTTGTATGCGTTCGCGCTCCTGTATGGGCATATAAAAAACCATGTCGACGTTATGCCGCACATAGCGTGAAGGCAACTGGTTCAGGGCGACACAGGCGACATCGCAAAGAAAATCCTCGCTTTCATCGGCCAGCGTATCGCTGGACAGCTCACTGATTCTATCCAGCACCAGTTGTTCATAATAATTGTGAATACTCTCAAAACTCATGGTCTTCTCTCTTAAGGGAAGCTCTGATTAATTCCGCCGTTCGTGGTGAGCCTGTCGAACCATGAACGCTAAGCATTGTAAAATCATAATGTTATATGGTTCACCCTTCGACAAGCTCAGGGCGAACGGAATTAATCAGAGGTTCCTAAGGTATTGTTTCTATTTATCGGCAAAACGTGAGAGAGCATTAAATAATTTGCTGAAAAAGCGGCGTCAGTTTTGCTGTTTGGTGATTTGTTTCCCTGTCGATGGCGAGTGTCGAACCCGGATAATTCGCACCCGATCGCCGGGATAGATTAAATCGGGGTTGCGAATGTTATTGAGTCGCGCCAGTTCCGGGTAGCGGAAGGGGTCATGGATATAGCGTTGAGCGATATGCCAGAGGGTGTCGCCGGGAACGACCCGATGCACAATTTCGTCAATTGCCTGAACGCGGGGACTGTCATCTGTCTGCGCATTTTTCGCCGCTTCATCGCCCGAGTCGGTCTTCCTGCCGGTGCGGGTATTTCGCGCCGCTTTGTCAGCGCCGGCCGAATCAGTCTCAGCGGGGATCGGTGGGCCAGCATCGCCATTCCGGGCGGGTGTTTGCGTCAACGGCGCTTCCGGCTGGAGAAGAACGGCCTCATCATCCGTTGGCGCGATGATCGTGATGGTGACTTCCCTGCCGCCCTGTTCGCTGTTTTGCCGGGCAATGCGGGCGTGGTAACGGGCCTGATTATCAGACGTTTCCGGTGAGGGGGAAATTAGCTCCGCGCTCCCGGTTTCCGGAATTGGGGCGGGCGCTGGTGCGGGCGTGGGTGGCAGACTTTCCCGCCGATCATCGTTGTCGGTTAACCGGGGCGGCGGCGTGATTGAGACGGGCTGAATTTTGCCGCCGGGATCAGGGTCGGCATTGGGCCACAGGTAGACAAAGGCGCCGCTGATTCCGCCAATGAAAACGATCAGCGCAAAAACCAGCCCGCCTGAAAGACTGCGGTTTTCATCGGTTGCGGAGGAGGACGCCGCCCGGTTCACAGTCGAAATACGGGGCTGCGGCGCATCGCTTTTTGCAGGAGCGGGGCGGTGAGTATGTGCAGACGGGTTTATTACTGAGGAGCGCATGTTCCGCTGCTTATCCGGCGCGCCGGCGGGGGAGGCTGAAACTGTCGCGGCGCGGGAGCGCCCTCCCGGGTTCGGGGGTCGCGTACTCGAGCCGGCGGTCGCGCTGCGGGAAGAAGGCCGGCCGGCGATGAGCGACGAGGGCGGAGAACCGCCGTTTGTCGTTCGGATTTTAGTCGCGGTTGGCGTTTGTGATTGCAGGTCTTCTGGCTGTCGAGTTGGCGGCGGGGACGGGGTTTCCCCGGAACGGGTTTCAGGATGTCTGGCAAAGGAGGATGTGTTTGCGGTTTTATCGGCGTGCAGGGCAACCGGGGTCTCCGGGATTGGGTGAACGGCCGCCGGTTTTTTTTCTGCTTTATCGGATGCGGGATGCGGGCTTTCCGGCTGAGCAGGGGCGGCTGTCGAAGCCGCGCCGGCGAGGCTGGTGCGTGAGTTTCCGGTCTCTGCCGGCGTGGCCGCGACGACCGGGCGCGTCGCATTTACGGCTTCGCGTTGTTGCGTCGTTGCCTCGATCTGACGTGCATCCTGTTTTCGGGCTTCCTGCTGCAGATGTTCAATCCAGGGTTTTAAAAAGCCGGCATGGCGAACCTTGTGCAGTTGTGCAAATTCCGCATACAGATGAATTTTGTCATTGAGCAGCAGGCTGCGGGTGAAGACGCCGCCACTGAGCGAGGGGGAAATTTGCCCCCAGCCACTGGCCGGGGAGAGAATCACATCGATGATTTCATCCACCAGAAAGCCGCTGTAGCCTGTATCCAGCCGGCAGATCGCAATCCGTCCGGGCTGGCTGCGATCCTGTTCCGCGACCCCGAATAGCTGGCGCATATCGGTGAGCCTGACCAGTTTGCCGTCGTGGCGGAAAATGCCGGGATGGGCGTCGGAGCTGCCCGGGGGCCGGGTCAGTGAGGGCGGAGGTATCAGCGTCTCAATGGGCAGGGTCGGGGCGCAGCATAAAACCGGGCCGACCCGGTATATCAACAGGGCATTATTGTCCGCCAGTTGTGCCATAAATTGCGCTCCTTGGCGGAATTAGCGGCACGCCCGGCTAAAAGTGAAGGTCAGGGTTCACATTTTTGTCGGGCTGAATGAGTCCGGCAGGGCGTTACAGAGACGGGCGAATTGTGCCAGCGTCAGGCGTTCAGCGCGAATCCCGGGGTCGATATCCCGTTCGGCGATGGCCTCGGCGCTGAGCCAGCCCTTGAGGTTGTTGCGCAGGGTTTTGCGCCGCTGAGAAAAGGCCTGTGCGACCAGTTTTGCGAACAGACCGGCATCGCGCAGCTCAACCGGCGGCTGGCGATGGGGGAGCAGGCGCACGATAGCCGAGTCAATTTTCGGGGCGGGGAAAAATGCGCCGGGGCCGACCGTGAACAGCATTTCAGTTTCACAGTAATAGGCCAGCATCACACTCAGACGCCCATATTCCTTACTCCCGGGAGAGGCGACCATGCGTTGCACCACTTCCTTTTGCAACATGAAATGCATGTCCTCGATGCATTCGGCCTGATGCATGAGATGAAACAGTAGCGGGGTGGAAATATTGTAGGGCAGGTTGCCGACCACGCGCAGACGTTGCCCCCCCTGCTTTAGAGCACAGAAATCAAAACGCAGGGCATCGGCCTGATGGACGATCAACTCACCGGTTTCACCGAGCTGCTGTTGCAGAGGCGTGACCAGATCACGATCCAGTTCAACCACGTCGAGACGGCCACAGGCTTCCAGCAGAGGCCGGGTCAGCGCCCCCTGACCGGGACCGATCTCCACCAGTTGCTGACCGGGGCGGGGATGAATGCTCTCGACAATGCGCCGGATCACCCCCGGATCGTGGAGAAAATTCTGGCCGAAGCGCTTGCGGGGCTGGTGGGTCATGATTGTAAAGATCCAACGCAAAGACGCAATGGCGCAAAGGTCGCAAAGTTTTTGCGGAAGGTTTTTATGGCGCTATGTGTCATTGCATAGTGAGAATTTTGTTCGGTGAATTCCATTCGGTATTTCCGATGTGTTGTTTCGGTTATGTTTTTGCATTGGGTTTTCATCTTTGCGTTCTTCGCGCCATTGCGCCTTTGCGTTGATTTTTTATTTTCAGCGCTGTTTGCTCATCTGCACAGCGGTGTCGATGGCGGCTCGCAGGCTGCCTGTATCGGCATCGCCGCTGCCGGCCAGTTCCAGCGCGGTGCCGTGATCCACCGAAGTGCGAATAATGGGCAGGCCGAGGGTGATGTTCACAGCCTGACCAAAGCCTTTGTGTTTCAGCACCGGCAGCCCCTGATCGTGGTACATGGCCAGCACCGCATCGGCCTGTTCGAGCCGGGGTGGGGTGAAGGCGGTGTCGGCGGGCAGGGGGCCATGTAAATCGAAGTTTTCAGCGCGCAACTTTTCTAACACGGGTTCGATGATCTCGATTTCCTCCCGGCCCAGATGGCCGTCTTCGCCGGCATGGGGATTGAGTCCGCAAACCAGTATGCGGGGTCGGCTCAGAGCGAAACGATCCTGCAGATCATAGTGCAGAATACGGATGATGGTCTCCAGTCGTGCAGGGGTAATGGCCGCACTGATCTGCTTCAGGGGAAGATGGGTGGTGGCCAGCGCCACGCGCAGACCGGTAGTGGCCAGCATCATCACGACCTGAGGCGTATCGGTTAGCTCGGCCAGAAATTCGGTGTGCCCGGTAAAGGTGATGCCGGCTTCGTTGATATTCGCTTTGTGCACCGGGCCGGTGACCAGCGCGGAAAATTCACCGCACTGGCAGCCTTCTACCGCCCGGCGCAGGGTTTTAAGCACATATTCCGCATTGGCCGGATCGAGCTGACCGCAGGCGCAGGGCTGGGCCAGTGTCACCGGCAGCACATTGAGCGTGCCGGGGGTATGCGTGATTGCCTGATTATGCGGGTGCTCATGGAGGGTCAACGGCAGTCCGATGCGGGCAGCGCGTGTGGCCAGCAGATCCGGATCGGCAATGATCACCAGCGGAACGGGCAGGGCTTGTTGCGCCAGTTGAATGATCAGATCCGGGCCGATACCGGCGGGTTCACCGGGGGTGTATACGATGGGAGCAGTGGCCATGGTTTTATTCAACGCAAAGACGCGAAGACGCAAAGGACGCAAAGATATTCTTTGAGTCGTGTCCTTTTATAGCTTGTGTGTTTTTGCACTATTAGAACCTCTTTCGTTCGCTACTTCCTTCGCGTTGCCCTGGTCACGCCTCTGCGAACAGATGAAACCTCCGCGCTCTTTGCGACTTCGCGTCTTTGCGTTGAATTTCCCGTTATTCATCACTGGTTAAACCGGTATTCCACATAGGATTCGCTGCGCATGCGCCGCAGCCAGTTTTGCGCGGCTTCCTCGGCCTTGCGTTTGCCAATCACCATGCGCGCCTGATTGCGGATAAACTGTTCGCTGTCATCGTGTTTGCGCCGCGACATGACCTGCACGATATGCCAGCCGAACTGGGTGCGAAACGGCTGGCTGATCTGGCCGGGTTCGAGTTTATTCATCTGTTCTTCGAACTGCGGCACCATGGTGCCGGGATTGGTCCAGCCGAGGCTGCCGCCTTCAGCGGCTGAGGCGGTGTCGGCGGAATGGGCGCGCGCCAGTTGCGCGAAGTCTTCGCCGTTGAGAATACGAGTGCGCAGATTTTGCAAACGTTTGCGGGCATCTTCGTTGCTGACTATCTGATTGGGTTTGATCAGAATATGCCGGGCCAAAGTTTGCTGGACTTCGTGGGACTGTTCCTGAGTGCGTTTGTCCATCAGTTTGATGAGATGGAAACCACTGGCGCTGCGCAGTGGCTGGCTGATATCGCCAACCTTCATATTCTCAATAATCCTGCTGAAAAAAGTTGGCATTTGATCGGCCTTGCGCCAGCCGAGATCGCCGCCTTTGAGCGCCTGCGGGCCATCAGAGTCGCCAATGGCGATGCTGGCAAAATCTTCACCCTTCAGGATGCGCTCGCGTAAGGCCTCGGCCCGGCTTCGGGCTTTTTGAATTTGAGCCGGCGTGGCGGCTTCGGGAGTGGCGACAAGAATATGACTGAGCCGGTATTCCTCCTGCTGATTTTTGATATTGGCCTGATTGGCCAGATAATTATCGACTTCCTGCTCGCTGACCGAGACTTTGTTATTCACCTGCCGTTTGCGCAGTTCATTGATGATCATTTCATTTTTGATGTTTTCACGAAAATCGGCAAAAGCCATGCCGTCGCGGGCCAGTACCTGACGGAACTGCTCCATATTGAGCTTGTTGTCTTTGGCGATATTTTCAATCACCCGGTTGATGGTTTCGTCGTCAATCCGAATGCCGGAGCGTTTGGCGACCTGTAACTGAATTTTTTCCATAATCATGCGCTCGAGCACCTGTTTGCGCAAAATGGCGTCATCAGGAAGCTGGGTGCGGGCGCCCAACTGTTTTTTGACCAACTGTAAACGATTTTCAAGTTCGACTCGGGTAATCACATCATTGTTGACTACGGCAATGATGCTATCGAGTTCGACAGCTTCCGGTTTGGAGGGTTCGGCGGCGAGCGCCGACAGGCTGAGAAGGAAACAACAGAGCAGAGACAGAAATTTCATGTGCAATCAGAACTCGGGGGTCAGGGAAAATCAGGCCGGCAAGGATAGCATTTAATAGGCTGACAAGCAGCCTGTCTGAAGCAAGATGCAGGCAAAATACGGAATCGGCCTGAATATCTCTTCCCGAAATTAATTGATCATACCCGCGCCGAAACTGGAGAGTCCCTTTAACTCCAGTTCGAAATAGATAGATTTTTCATCCGGTTCGCCGACTTTGAAAAAACGTTGGCGGGTACTGAGTTTAAAAGCCCAGCAACAACTGTCATATTGCAGGCTGTATTCGGATTCCTGCTGGCGATGGTAGCGGATGTCATAGAGCTTGCGCCCGCCAATATACCAGTTGGGTGTAATGCGCCAGCGCAGCCGGCCTTCGTTGGTTTCCAGGCTGTTTTTTTGATAGCGATAATTCATACGAAAATCCAGTCGGGTGGTGGGCTGGTATTCGATATAGAAGTTGCCATTACTGTAGTCTTTGATCTCAGGATCCCATTGGGCGTTGGTGACGACGTATAAATTTTTGAATGGGCGGCTGATGAGTTCGGCAATGATGGGTGAACGGCGGGAGGTTTGCACGCTGCCGCCGGGCAGGGTGACGCGGCGGTCGGCAAAATAATAGAGCTGGCCGATGCGCGCCATCAGCCTTTCGGCGCCACTGGCTTCATCCAGAAAACGGGTGGTGAGCATGGCGGTCAGGCGGTTGGCGTCTTCCACCCGATCCGCGCCGGTAAACTGATTTTCCCGAAACGGATCGTTGATATTGAAGCCGACCTGACCGCTGTCAAACACGGCGATATCATTCTGTTCGCGGTAGGGGGCGTAGACATAAAACAGTTGAGGTTCCAGCGTTTGCAGCAGATCGCTGTCGCCCAGACTCAGGCTGCGCTCGAAGAACAGGCCGCTGTTGACGCTGAAAATGGGCGCTTCGCGCGAGGCATTGGGGGTTTGCTCGGCGCTCGTATTTTTCAGATCATAGGCGGTAAGCTGCCAGCTCAGTTTCGGGGTCAGGAACATGGCCTCGTTGCTCAGCGGCAGACTGACATAGGGTGTCATGTTCAGACGCGAACCCTGTACGCTGTCATCATTGCGAGTAAAGGTGACGACTTCCGCCTTGAAGCCGGGATGCCATTCATTTTCACGTTCAGGAAAACGCGTGTTGAAGGTCAGTTGGGGCAGACGTTCATAAGGGGCGCTGCCGCCGGAGAGTTTCTGGTAGGCCTGCACCTGAGTATTAACACTCCAGTTAAGCGCGTTATAAGACAGAGCGGCTTTTTGTAACAGACTGACGGAGTTGGAATTGTCGATGGTTGTGCCAAAGTCAATCAAATAATCATTATCACTGACGCGATTGTAATCAATTTCAGTTGCCCAACCCCTGACAGACGTGCTGCGATGTCGCCATTTAAAACGGCTACGGCTGTTTCCATAGAGTCTGTCGTTGTCCAGATAATCCAGCATCAGTTGGCCACTATTGCCCGGATTTAAATAACGAAACTGATTCATCAGCATGGTGCCGCGAAAATCCATATACCAGGGTGTGATTGTGGCGTCCCGATCCGGTGCGATATTCCAGTAGAAGGGCAGGACTACCTGCAGACCATGACGTCTGGAGTCGCCGATGTTGGGAAACAGCAGACCGGTCAGGCGGGCATCGCCAATCGGAAAACGCATGTAGGGAAAATAGAAAAACGGCACGCCCTTGAAACGCACCACGCTGTGGGTAGCGTAGCCCTGCCGGGATTCAGTATCGAGTTTCAGATGGCTGGCGGTGAGCAGCCAGTCGGGATCCTCGGTATTGCAACTGGTATAGCTGGCGGTATTCAGGGCGATGCGCGCCGGATCGATGATTTCGATATTTTTCGCCACGCCTTTTTTCTCATCAATAGTGAGGTAGCGCGCATAGTTGACGATGCCGTTTTCATGCGCCAGATTGTAACGGGCATTGCTGCCCCATAACTGCAGGCCGGGAGTCAGCACATGCACATTGCCCTGCGCATCGACCTCCTCTGTATTCTTGAAATAACGAACCTGATCGGCGCTTAACCGGGTGTCAGTATGGTTGACGATCACATTGCCGCTGAAGGTGGTGATGTTGTCGCCGTGCATGTGCGCTTCATCGGCCTGTAGATGAACGGCCTCATCAGTATAGTTAGGGATCTCGGGCCAGGGCGCAGGCGGGCCGCAGAGAAATTCCTTTACTGGCATGATTGGCGTCATGCCGGTATGGTTCTGGGCGTAAAGCAGAGACGGTAGACTGGTGAGCAGACACAGAATTGATAACTTGCGCAGGCCGGTCGGCAGTCTGAAAAAAAAGAGGTTGATTGTCATCAGCGGCGGTTATTGACTGACCCGTAGGGTTTGCACAGGAATAAAGAATGGAAAGTATTATTGCATAGCCCGCGCGGTGCTTGCAGTATCTATCGCAGGCCGATAATAATGCAGACATGAGTGAAAAAAATGATCCACGCCTGCGCCTGATTCATGACTGGTTGCAGCAGACGCTTGAGGGGCAGGCTTTTAGTCTGGCTCCGGCTTCGGCCGACGCCAGTTTTCGCCGCTATTTCCGGGTGTATACGGATGAGCGGCGCTACATCGTGATGGATGCGCCGCCCGAGCAGGAGGACTGTCGCCCGTTTATCGCTGTCGCCGCGCTGCTGTCTCAACAGGGGCTGAATGTGCCGCAGGTGCGGGCGCAGGATCTGGGGCTGGGTTTGTTATTGCTGGATGATCTGGGTGAACGCCTGTATCTGCCCGAGTTGAATGAGGCCAGCGCCGATGCCCTGTACGGCGAGGCGATACAGGCGCTGATTCGCCTGCAGTCCACGCCGGCTGAAGTGCTGCGCGCGGCGGCGCTGCCAGCCTATGATCGTGAATTATTACTGGCAGAAATGCATCTGTTCCGGGACTGGTATCTGCAACGCCACCTCGGCCTGTCACTGACGGAACAGGAACAGCGCCGGCTTGACGCCCTGTTTGCTTTTCTGGCGGATTCGGCGCTGGCGCAGCCGCAGGTGCTGGTTCATCGTGATTACCATTCGCGCAATCTCATGGTTAGCGATTCTGTGATCAGCGATCCTGGCCAGATATATTCCGGGCCTGGCATTCTGGATTTTCAGGACGCGGTGATCGGCGCGGTGAGCTACGATCTGGTTTCCCTGTTGCGCGACTGCTACATCGTCTGGCCGCTGCAACGGGTGCAGGGCTGGGCTGAAGATTATTTTCATCAGGCGCAGGCCGCCGGTATTCTGTCCGCCGGGATAAGCCTGCCGCAGTTTATGCGCTGGTTCGATCTGATGGGAATTCAGCGCCACCTCAAGGCCAGCGGCATTTTTGCGCGCCTGAATCATCGTGACGGCAAGCCGGGCTATCTGGACGATATTCCCCGCACGCTGGATTATATCCGCCGCGTCGGCGCGGCCTACCCTGAAGTGGACGATCTACGGCAACTGCTGGACAGCTTGCCCGCCGGATCGGTTGTTGCCGGATGAGTCGCATTGATGCGGCTCTGGCCGCCCTGCCGGAGCCGTTGCGTGTGCGGGTCGCGGATAACTGGGCGGACTGGCGGCGGAATAACGCGCCGGCGCTTTCCGAAAAAATGGTGGCCAGCCTGCCGAGCGTCTGGGCGGGCAGCGACTTTGTCATGAAAACCAGCCTGCGCCATCCCGACTGGTTGCGGGACGGCGGGGTGGAAGCGCCGCAGGTGGATCATCAGGCTCTGAGCGCCTTGCTGGAGGCGGTCAGCGATGAGGCTGAACTGCAGCGGCAACTGCGTCTTTATCGTAATCAGCAGATGTTGCGCATTATCTGGCGGGATCTGGCAGGCTGGGCGGATCTGCGCGAAACCCTGCGCGAGCTTTCCGAACTGGCTGCGGCCTGCATCGATGCGGCGCTGGCGCGCCTGTATGACTGGCAGTGCGAGGCGCTGGGCGCGCCGCAGGACAGTGACGGCCATCCGCTCGGGATGGTGGTGCTGGGCATGGGCAAGCTGGGCGCGGGAGAGCTGAATTTGTCTTCCGACATCGATCTGATTTTCGCCTACCGGGAAGAAGGGGAAATTACGCACAATGGCCAATCCCTGAGCCACGCCCAGTTTTTCACCCGTCTGGGGCAGGCGCTGATCCGGGCGCTGGATGCGGTTACCGCCGAGGGATTTGTCTTCCGGGTGGATATGCGGCTGCGACCCTTTGGCGAGAGCGGCCCGCTGGCGGCGAGTTTCAGCGCGATGGAAAACTATTATCTGATCCATGGCCGTGACTGGGAACGCTACGCCATGATCAAGGCGCAGGTGGTAGCCGGTGATCGGCCGGCCGGGGCGCAACTGATGGCCATGCTCAGGCCGTTCGTCTATCGGCGCTATCTGGATTTCGGCGCCTATGAATCGCTGCGTGAAATGAAGGCGATGGTCATGCGCGAGGTGCGGCGCAAGGACATGGTGGACAATATCAAGCTGGGCGTGGGCGGTATTCGTGAAGTCGAGTTCATCGCCCAGTTGTTCCAGCTGATTCGCGGCGGTCAGGATCGCGAACTGCAGACTCCCAGCCTGTTTGCGGTTTTTGCCCGTTTGCGTGAACAGGATTACCTGCCCGAGACCACCGTGGACGCCCTGTTGCAGGCCTATGCCTTTCTGCGCCGCAGCGAGAATCGCCTGCAGGCCTGGACGGACAGTCAGACGCATGTTCTGCCGACCGAGCCGCAGGCGCAGCTGCGACTGGCGTTTTCCATGGGCTATGCCGGCTGGACGGCGTATTCCGCGGCGCTGGAACAGCAGCGCCAGTCGGTGCATCGCCACTTCGCCGAGGTATTCGATGCGCCGCAGGCCGAGGAACCGCACGACAGCCCGCAGGCGGCGCTGGATACGCTATGGCAGAGTGGACTTGGAGATGAAGCCGGGGCGCTGGCGCAACTGGCTGAGGCGGGGTTTACGGACAGCGGGGAAATTCTGCGCCGCCTGCGCATGCTCAGAAACGGACGCCGCTATCTTTCCCTGCCGGATAAAAGCCGCCGGCGTTTCGACCGGCTGATGCCGCTGATGCTGGGCGCCTGCGGGCAGACCGCAAATCCGGATGCCGCGCTGGCGCGGGTGCTGGATTTGCTCGAGCAGATCGCCCGGCGCAGCGTGTATATGGCCCTGCTGGTGGAATACCCGCTGGCTCTGTCGCAACTGGTGAAGTTGTGCAGCGCCAGCCCATGGATCGCCCGTTATCTCGCCCGGCAGCCCCTGCTGCTGGATGAACTGCTGGACCCCCGCAGCCTGTATGCGCCGCCGGACAAGGCGACGCTGCAGGCTGAACTCGAGCAGCGCATGGCTCATTGCGAGGCCGGCGATCTGGAGCAGGCCATGGATAGCCTGCGCCATTTTCACCACAGCAATGTGTTGCGAGTGGCAGCGGCGGATCAGATTGGCGCACTGGCGCTGATGAAGGTCAGCGATCATTTAAGCTGGATTGCCGAAGTGGTGCTGGCGGCGGCGCTGGATCTGGCCTGGCGGGATCTGGTCGCCCGGCATGGGGAACCGGACTGTTATCCGGCCTCACAGGCTCAGGCTGCGGACAAGGGCTTTGCCATCATTGCCTACGGCAAACTGGGGGGGCTGGAGCTGGGGTATGGTTCGGATCTGGATCTGGTGTTCCTGCACGCCTGTGAAAACTCCGAATTAATGACCAACGGTGAACAGCCATTACCGCTGCCGGTCTTTTACGCCCGACTCGGCCAGCGTCTGATCCATATTCTCACGGCGCACACCCCGGCCGGGGTGCTGTACGAAATCGACATGCGCCTGCGCCCGGACGGGGCCTCGGGGACGCTGGTCAGCTCGCTCGACAGTTATGCCCGCTACCAGAAAAACAAGGCCTGGATCTGGGAACATCAGGCGCTGGTGCGCGCCCGTTTTGTCGCCGGGGATGCGCAGCTTTGCGGGCGTTTTGCTGAGATCCGCCGAGCGGTTCTGTGTCAGCCGCGAGATGAGAAAAGCCTGCGAGAGGACATTCTGTCCATGCGTCGGCGCATGCGCGATGAGTTGCAGAAAAAAGCCGCCGGGCAGTTTGATCTGAAACAGGGCGCCGGCGGCATCGTGGATATTGAATTCATGGTGCAGTTTGCCGTACTGGCCGGCGCGCAGGCGCATCCGTCCCTGATTGAATTTACCGATACCATTCGCCTGCTCGAAGGCATGGGCGAGAATGGTCTGATGGCGGTGGCGGACACGGCCCTGCTAACGGATGCCTATCAGCAATACCGCGGCCGCCTGCACCGGCTGGCCCTGCAGGAGCAGGGCAGGCTGGTAGCGGAGTCGGAATTTGTCGACCTGCGTGAGGCGGTCGCGCGGATCTGGCGTGAATGGATGGAAGAATTATAGGGATGGTCGTAGGTACGACTTCAGTCGTACCATTCTCTATGCAGTACGATTGAAATCGTACCTACAGCGATGTATTGAATATCATCGTGTCTAGCCGTGATTTTTTCTATAGAGAGAAAAACGACAAACGCGCTGATTTCTAATAGAATACGCGGCTTGTTTGAAAACAGAATTCTGGAGTGATGCAGTATGTCGATGGCGGACCGAGACGGACTAATCTGGCTGGATGGAAAAATGGTTCCCTGGCGCGAGGCGCAGACCCATGTGCTGACCCACACCCTGCATTACGGCATGGGCGTGTTCGAAGGCCTGCGCGCCTACAAAACCGAACAGGGCACGGCCATTTTCCGCCTGCAGGCGCATACCGACCGGCTGTTTCGCTCGGCGCATATTCTCGGCATGCCCATGCCCTTCGACAAAGACACCCTGAACGCGGCGCAAAAAGCCGTGGTGAGGGAAAACAATTTAGAGACCGCCTACATCCGGCCCATGTGTTTTTACGGTTCCGAAGGCATGGGTCTGCGCGCCGATAATCTCAAGGTGCATGTCATGGTCGCGGCCTGGGAATGGGGCTCCTATCTGGGTGCGGAAGGGCTGGAAAAAGGCATTCGCATTAAAACCTCGTCCTTCACCCGTCACCATGTCAACATCACCATGTGCAAGGCCAAGGCCAACGGTAATTACATGAACTCGATGCTGGCGCTGCAGGAAGCCCTGCGCGACGGCTATGATGAAGCCTTGCTGCTGGATGTGGACGGTTACGTGGCCGAAGGCAGCGGCGAGAATATTTTTATCGTTCGCAATGGTGTGATTTACACGCCGGATCTGACTTCGGCGCTGGAAGGCATCACCCGTGAGACCATTTTTGAGCTGGCGCAGCACAACGGCCTGGAGGTGCGTGAAAAACGCATTACCCGCGATGAGGTGTATATTGCCGATGAAGCCTTTTTTACCGGCAGCGCCGCGGAAGTGACGCCGATCCGCGAACTGGACGGACGGGCTATCGGTAATGGCGGGCGCGGGCCGATCACTGAAAAGTTGCAGGCCCAGTATTTTGATCTGGTGCATGGCCGTCTCGATGAACTGGGCGAGCGCTATGCCGACTGGGTCGATCAGGTTAAATGACGGATGGCAACGTAGGTGCGACTTCAGGCGACCTGCAATGAGGAGAAAAGTATGAGCAATCAGACCGGTACGACAGCCACTAAAACCCTGCAGGCCAATGCCGTGAGCCGTTACGAAGTCACCACGGCGGATTTGCCCCTGCACTGCCCGATGGACAATATGAGTCAATGGGATTCGCATCCGCGCGTATTTCTGCCGATTGAAGCCAGCGGTGAGGCGCGCTGCCCCTACTGCGGGGCGCTGTATATTCTCAAAGATAAAATTGGCGAAGCTTCCTGAGTCGTGAAACAACTCCCTGAATTTGATAAAGCGCGGGTGGTGGTGGTCGGCGATCTGATGCTGGATCGCTACTGGCACGGCAATACTTCGCGCATCTCTCCTGAAGCGCCGGTGCCGGTGGTGCATGTGAGTGACGCCGAGGAACGCCCCGGTGGCGCGGGCAACGTGGCGCTGAATATCGCCGCGCTTGGCGCGGCGCCTCAGTTGCTGGGCTTTACCGGCGAAGATGAGGCGGCCGGGGCGCTGGAAAATATTCTCCGGCAGCAGGGCGTGGACTGTCATTTTCAGGCTCTGAAAGACTGCGCCACGGTAACCAAGCTGCGGGTGCTGTCCCGGCATCAGCAACTGATTCGGCTGGATTTCGAGGATGGTTTCAGTGGTCAGGACCCGGCGGGGCTGTTGACCGAGCTGGATAAAGCGTTAGCGCAGGCCGGGGCCGTGATTCTGTCTGATTACGGCAAGGGCACGCTCAGTCAGATCCCGCGTTTTATTGAAAAAGCCCGCGCCGCTGGGGTGCCGGTGCTGGTGGACCCCAAGGGAACCGATTTCAGCATTTACCGGGGCGTGACCCTGATTACGCCGAATTTGTCCGAATTCGAGGCGGTGGTGGGCGCCTGCGCCAGCGATGCCGAGATTGTCGAAAAAGGCGAGGCCTTGCTGGCCGAACTGGATCTGCAGGCGTTGCTGGTGACCCGCAGCGAAAAAGGCATGACCCTGCTGCAACAGGGCAAGCCTGCGCTACATTTGCCGACCGAGGCGCAGGAAGTGTTCGATGTGACCGGCGCAGGCGACACGGTGATCTCGGTGATGGCGGCCTCACTGGCCGCCGGGCGGGATTTGATCGAGGCGACCATTTGCTCGAATCTGGCTGCCGGCGTGGTGGTGGGCAAACTGGGCACGGCGACGGTGAGCGCAGCGGAACTGCGCGCCGCATTGCGCAAGCAGCAACCCCTGCAGCGCGGCGTGGTGGATGAAGATCAACTGGTGAAGCTGGTCAAAGATGCGCAGGAACACAATGAAACCGTGGTCATGACCAATGGCTGTTTTGATATTCTGCATCCGGGGCATGTGGCCTATTTGCAACAGGCGGGCAAGCTGGGCGATCGCCTGATCATCGCGGTGAATGATGATGCTTCGGTAAAAGATTTGAAAGGCGAAGGTCGGCCGATCAACTCGGTCGAACGGCGCATGGCGGTATTGGCGGCGCTGGAATGCGTGGACTGGGTGGTGCCGTTTTCGGGTGAGACGCCCGAGCGTTTAATCTGCAGAGTATTGCCCGATCTGCTGGTCAAGGGCGGCGATTACCGGCCGGAAGAGATCGCCGGTGGCAGTTGTGTGGTGGATAATGGCGGCAAGGTGCAGATACTGGATTTTATCGAAGGTCACTCGACCAGCGACATTATTAAAAATATTCTGGAAAAATAGGCAAAAGACATGATTATTGTGACAGGCGGCGCCGGCTTTATCGGCAGCAACATCGTCAAAACCCTGAATGAGCAGGGCGTGAGTGACATTCTGGTGGTGGACAATCTGAAAAACGGCGTCAAGTTTAAGAATATCGCCGATTGCGAAATTGCCGACTACATGGACAAGGAAGATTTCATCGCCCGCATCGAGGCGGGCGAGTCCTTTGCCGACAAGGTCGAGGCGATTTTCCATGAAGGCGCCTGCTCCAGCACCACCGAGTGGGACGGCAAATTCATCATGCGCAACAACTATGAATATTCCAAGAGCCTGTTGCATTACTGTCTCGAACGCGGCATCGCCTATTTATACGCCTCCTCGGCCTCGGTCTATGGTGGCGGCAGCGTGTTCAGCGAGCAGCGTGAACACGAAGAACCGCTGAACATGTATGGCTATTCCAAGTTTCTGTTCGACCAGTACGTGCGCCGGATTCTACCTGCGGCAAAAAGCCAGATCGTCGGCTTTCGTTACTTCAATGTCTATGGGCCGCGCGAGCAGCACAAGGGCAGCATGTCCAGCGTCGCCTTTCATGTGAACAATCAGCTGCATGACACCGGGGTGGCGAAACTGTTCGAAGGTTGCGACGGTTATGGCAATGGCGAGCAGCGGCGGGACTTTGTGTATGTGGGCGATACGGTGGCGGTGAACCTGTGGTTTATGGAACATCCGGACAAGTCCGGCATTTTCAATCTGGGCACCGGGCGCAGCCAGCCCTTTAACGATGTCGCCAACGCCGTGATCGACTGGCATGGCAAGGGCAGGCTGGAATACATTCCTTTCCCCGAGCATCTGAAAGGCCGCTATCAGAGTTTCACCGAAGCGGATATCAGCGCACTGCGTGCGGCGGGTTATGATGCGCTCTTCAGGACGGTGGAGGAAGGGGTGAAGTTATACATGGACTGGCTGCACCGCGACGACAAGGCGTGAGTGAAAACAGGGCTGAACGTATTTTAATCGTCGGCCCGGCCTGGGTCGGGGACATGGTGATGGCGCAGAGCCTGTTTATGTCGCTGAAACAGCACAATCCGGCGGCCGAGATCGATGTGGTCGCACCCGCCTGGTCGGTGCCGTTGCTGGCGCGGATGCCGCAGGTGAATCAGGCTGTCACACTGGAAGTCGGACATGGCAAGCTGGGTTTACTGAAGCGTTTCAGCCTGGGACGGTCACTGGCTGAACGGCGCTATGATCGGGCCATCGTATTGCCCCGCTCATTCAAGTCTGCGCTGGTTCCTTTTTTTGCCGGCGCGAAAATCCGCACCGGATATCGCGGCGAAATGCGTTATGGCCTGCTCAATGATATTCGTTCGCTGGATA
>WFVC01000085.1 GCA_015491815.1 Gammaproteobacteria bacterium
ATGATGTGGTGCTGGCGCTGAAACCCGGCCGGTTTTTCGGTCGTATCGCCTGCTATCTTTCAACCGGTGACCGAGTGGGGCAGGGGCGACGTTGCGGCTATATTCCACTGGGCGCGCAACTGGATGTCTATTTGCCGGCGGATTCCCCGGCTCAGGTTAAAGTCGGGGATCGAGTGGTTGGGGGAGAGTCGCTTCTCGCCCAGTTTATTCATCGCGCCCGGGATCGAGATTAACTCAGTGTCGCTTAAACCGGATTACAGATCCGCCTGTAAGTACGACTTCAGTCGTATCTGTAACTGTAGTACGACTGAAGTCGTACCTACAGCCATGCCTACACCAAACTGGCAAAACAGGTTATGCTCATGCCCATGACGGAACATAAAAAGAAGCAACACCATCGCCGAGGCATCTATTTGTTGCCGAACCTGTTTACCACGGCGGCTCTGTTCTCCGGTTTTTACGCCATTGTCGCAGCCATGCAGAGCCGGTTTGAGCCGGCCGCCGCGGCGATTTTCGTGGCGATGTTGCTCGATGGGCTCGATGGCCGAGTGGCGCGCATGACCAACACGCAAAGTGATTTTGGCGCCGAGTACGACAGTCTTTCCGATATGGTTTCCTTTGGCCTGGCCCCGGCGCTGGTGATGTATCAGTGGGCGCTGTCAGGCATGGGCAAGGCCGGCTGGCTGGCCGCATTTATTTATACCGCCGGCGCGGCCCTGCGTCTGGCGCGGTTTAATACGCAGGTGGGGATTGCGGATAAACGTTATTTTCAGGGGCTGGCCAGTCCTGCCGCCGCCGCCATCGTCGCCGGCATGGTCTGGGTCGGAAATGATTACGCCCTGCAGGGCAAGGCCATGAACCTGATGGCCTGGACGCTGACCCTGCTGGCCGGGCTGTTGATGGTCAGCAATGTGCGCTACCACAGTTTCAAAGGTTTGAATTTTAAGGATAAGGTGCCTTTCGTCAGCATTCTCCTGATCGTGCTGATCATCGTGCTGGTGTCCTACGATCCCCCGGTTATTCTGTTTAGCGTGTTTCTGCTTTATGCCCTGTCCGGGCCGGTCTGGACATTGATGATGTTACGTCAACGACGCCATGAACGTCAGGCGCAACGTAATAATGAGATTCCAAATCCCGAGAAAAAAAATTCTGCGGATGACTTTGAAAACTGAGGCGATTGCCGCTATAGTTGTCCCCCAGAGACGATTGAACATGATTACAGGCAAATACAACCATTCAATTCAGGCGATATCCCCCCGTGACGGGATGATGTCGGCTTCCTCCTGCCTGCTATCTCTACGACTGCTGCCCGGCCGGGCAAACAATTAAATCCTCGCGCGGGATTACGCGCATACAATCCGATTTTATATTTTATCTTACCCGCGAGATTCCGAATCTCAGGGCGAGTTTAGTTTTCACGGCGGCGCATGTCATAATAGCGGCCGTGCAGGAGAATTGAAATGTCAGAGAGCAACATGACAACAGACAAATTGATCATTTTCGATACCACCTTACGAGACGGTGAGCAAAGCCCCGGTGCGTCCATGACCATGGATGAAAAGGTGCGTATTGCCCGAGCACTGGAAAAAATGCGCGTGGATGTGATTGAAGCCGGTTTCCCGGTGGCCAGCATTGGTGATTTTGAAGCGGTGAAAGCGGTGGCCGGCGCGGTGAAAGACAGCACTATCTGCGGATTGGCGCGGGCGTTGGACAAGGATATTGAACGCGCCGGTGAAGCCCTTAAACCGGCCAATTCGGGACGCATTCATACCTTCATCGCCACCTCGCCAATTCACATGAAAAGCAAATTGCGCATGGAGCCTGAGCAGGTGCTGGAACAGGCGGTGCGGGCGGTGAAAAAGGCGCGCCAGTTCACCGATAATGTAGAGTTTTCACCGGAGGACGCCGGGCGTTCGGAACTGGATTTTCTTTGCCGAGTGCTGGAAGCGGTCATCGATGCCGGTGCAAGCACGGTGAATATTCCCGATACGGTGGGCTATAACATCCCTTCGCAGTTCGGCGCATTGATTCACAACCTGCGCGAACGGGTGCCGAATTCCGATAAAGCGATTTTCTCTGTGCATTGCCATAACGATCTGGGGTTGGCCACGGCCAATTCTTTGGCCGCAGCTATGAATGGCGCGCGTCAGGTGGAATGTACGATTAACGGTCTTGGGGAACGCGCCGGCAACGCCTCGCTGGAAGAAGTGGCGATGACGGTGAAAACCCGCCGCGATATTTTCCCCTGTACGGTGGATCATCTGGATACCACCCAGATTATGAATTGTTCGCGGCTGGTGTCCGGGATTACCGGTTTTGCGGTGCAGCCGAACAAGGCCATCGTCGGCGCCAATGCGTTTGCGCATGAGTCCGGCATTCATCAGGACGGGGTGCTCAAGCATCGCGAGACTTACGAAATCATGCGCGCTGAGGATGTGGGTCTGACCACCAACCGCATGGTGTTGGGCAAGCATTCCGGACGCAACGCCTTTCGCACCCGCCTGAAAGAACTGGGCGTGGACTTCAAGTCCGAGTCGGATTTGAACGAGGCCTTTTCACGCTTCAAGGAACTGGCTGACAAGAAACATGAAATCTATGATGAAGATTTGCAGGCGCTGGTGACCGACGCCAGTGTCGAAGCGGGCAATGAATGGGTGAAACTGGTGGCTCTTAAAGTGTGTTCGGAAACCGGTGAGACGCCGGTGGCGACGGTGGCTATCGATGTCGATGGTGAAGAAAAGGAAAACACCAGCGAAGGGGGCGGGCCGGTCGACGCCGCCTTCAGGGCGATTGAAAAAACCATGCACAGCGGCACCGAGCTGTTGCTTTATTCGGTGAACAACATCACCACCGGCACCGACTCGCAGGGTGAAGTCACCGTGCGTCTGGAAAAAGGCGGGCGCGTGGTGAACGGGCAGGGCGCGGATACGGATATTGTGATTGCTTCAGCCAAGGCTTATGTCAATGCGCTGAACAAGATCATGGAGCCGGAGGAGCGTTCGCATCCGCAGACGGGGGATGTTTAACATCTCCCGTCAGGGACGAGGGACGAGTGACGAGGCAAACCGTGTTAGCGAATCCTCGTCACTCGGCTCTGAACTAATACACCTTAATTAAATGGAATATGATTCGAAGCTGATGACATTTACTGCAAGACAACAGACCTATCTGAATGCCATGGGTATTGATGTCTGGTTGCCAAAAGATATGCCAGCGGAAACATCTGAACAGGAAACCGTACCAGCTGTTATTGATGTGGCGGCAGAGCAGGCCGTTGCCACTGATGAAGTTACACCGCAGGCGGAAGCTGTTATTCCTGATGCGGATGTCTCTATGTTGAACTGGGAGGATTTACAAACTCGTGTGAGTGAATGCCAGTTATGCGATTTACACAAAAGCCGCACACAAACGGTCTTCGGTGTCGGTAATCGCAATGCCGACTGGCTGATCATTGGCGAAGCGCCCGGCGCCGATGAAGATCGGCAGGGCGAGCCTTTTGTCGGTCGCGCCGGGCAATTGCTCAACGCCATGTTGCAGGCGCTCGGCCTGAGTCGGCAGGACGTGTATATTGCCAATATTCTGAAATGTCGTCCACCGCAAAATCGGGATCCAAAACCGGATGAGGTTGCTCACTGCACGCCATACCTGCAGGCGCAGATACAGCTGATTCAGCCGAAAGTGATTCTCGCGCTGGGACGCATTGCAGCGCAGAATCTGTTGCAGACCAATACGGCGCTCGGACGTCTGCGCGGCAAAGTTCACCATATCGATATCAGCACGGCGCCGGTGATCGTGACCTATCATCCCGCCTATCTATTGCGTTCGCCGCTGGAAAAGCGCAAAAGCTGGGAGGATTTACTGTTTGCAAAAAATACACTGGCGGCGGCTGATTCATGAGCGCGGTGATTGAATCCCGGAATGATGGACTGATGCCCATGCGCGTCGATGATCTTGCAGAGGTCATGGCGATTGAAACGGCGGTTTATCCTTTCCCCTGGACCGAAGGCATTTTTGCCGACTGCATCAAAGTCGGCTATAGCTGCTGGATTTATCGAGAGCAGGGAGAGCTTCGCGGTTACTGCGTAATGGCGCTGGGACCGGGCGAGGCGCATATTCTTACGCTTTGCGTGCATCCGGATTTTCAGCGACAGGGGATGGCGAGAATGATCATGCGCTTCATGCTCAAGCTGGCGCGAAAGTGGCAGGCTGAAAATATGTATCTGGAAGTCCGGCCCAGCAATATTGCGGCGATCAGCCTGTATCAGTCGCTGGGATTTCGTGAGGCCGGGCGGCGGCCGAATTACTACCCGGCGGAAAATGATACGCGGGAAGAAGCCTTAATTATGAGCCTGCCGCTGGAGCCGGGGGGTACTTCCTGAATATCAGCCCCTAGTGCATTGATAAAATCGAAGCCGCCGTTTCCCCCTGAGAAGGACTAATCTGCTAGAATAGCCCGTTTTTACTGTACAGAAATTTCCATGTCATCCTTAAGTGAAGAAATCGAACGTCGGCGCACGTTCGCCATTATTTCGCACCCCGATGCGGGTAAGACTACCCTCACCGAGAAGTTGCTGCTTTACGGACGCGCGATTCAGCAGGCCGGTACGGTCAAGGGACGTAAGGCGGATCGGCATGCGACTTCAGACTGGATGGCGATGGAAAAGGAACGCGGCATTTCCGTGACCTCGGCGGTAATGCAGTTTCCCTACAAAGAAAAAATTATTAACCTGCTGGATACGCCGGGGCATGAAGATTTTTCTGAAGATACCTATCGCACCCTGACCGCCGTCGATTCGGCTTTAATGGTCATCGACTCGGCCAAGGGCGTTGAAGCGCGGACGATCAAATTGATGGAAGTCTGCCGTTTGCGCACTACGCCGATTCTGACTTTCATCAACAAAATGGATCGGGAAGGGCGTGATCCGATTGAACTGATGGACGAAGTGGAATCGATTCTCAATATTCAGTGCGCGCCTGTCACCTGGCCGATTGGAATGGGCAAAGGTTTCAAAGGCGTGTTCCATCTTTATAACGACAGCATTCATCTTTACAGCGCGACCCACGGCGGCAAGATCCAGAGTGGTGAAATTATTCAGGGACTGGACAATCCAAAACTGGATGAGGTGCTGGGCGAGGCCGCCGATGAACTGCGTGAAGAAATTGAACTGGTGCGCGGCGCCAGCCATGAATTTGATCTGGACGCCTTTCTTGCCGGTAAATTATGCCCGGTCTTTTTTGGCTCGGCGATTAATAACTTTGGCATTGAAGAACTGCTGGATTATTTTGTTGAGTTTGCGCCCGCGCCGATGCCGCGTACAACGCAAGTGCGGGAAGTCAAACCGGATGAAGACGCTTTCAGTGGTTTTGTCTTCAAGATACAGGCGAACATGGATCCCCAGCATCGGGATCGGATTGCTTTTTTACGCATCTGTTCCGGGCATTATGAAAAAGGCATGAAAATGCGCCATGTGCGCATCGGCAAAGATGTCAAGATTGCCAACGCCCTGACCTTCATGGCCAGTGAGCGTGAGCATGTCGAGAATGCCTGGCCCGGCGATATTATCGGCTTGCATAATCACGGCACGATTCGCATCGGTGACGCCTTCACTCTGAATGAAGATCTGAAATTTACCGGCATTCCCAACTTTGCGCCGGAACTGTTCAGGCGCGTGCGTCTGCGCGATCCATTGAAAATGAAAGCCCTGCAAAAAGGCCTCGAACAACTCAGTGAAGAGGGCGCTTCGCAGTTATTCAAACCTTTAACCAATAATGATCTGGTTGTTGGCGCGGTTGGTATTTTGCAATTTGATGTGGTCGCCTTTCGTCTGAAAAATGAATACAAAGTAGAATGTTCATTTGAAGCCGTGAATGTACAGGCGGCGCGCTGGGTAGTCTGTGATGATGACGTCATGCTGGCGGAATTCAAAAAGAAAGCGGCTGAAAATCTGGCGCTGGATTCATCCAACAGTCTTACTTATATCGCGCCAACCCGGGTGAATCTGCAACTTATTCAGGAACGCTGGCCGGATATTGAGTTTCATGCCACGCGTGAGCATTAATTCAGCAATCAGGCATAAAAATATTAAAATATTTCTATGTGCCGATGCATTCTGGAATTTTTGATGGTCAATGCGCCTATGACTTTGGTATTAGAACACCTTTTAAGGTAATTGAATTCAAATCTATTTCGGTTGTTTCTCTATTTATATCCCTGTAATATTTACGGAGCATTATCTCAAATAACATAAAGAAGGGAGTATTTATGAATATCCAAGTTGCCCCAATGGGGCGTAATCTTTTTTTAACAGTATTAATTATGTTGGCTGTTTCCCTGTCGGGTTGTGGCGCTGTACATACCATGGTTAAAAAACGCAATCTCGATGTGCAGACTAAAATGAGTGAAACCATTTTTCTGGAACCTCGAAAGGCGGCTGATCGCATCATTTATGTTTCGGTCAAAAATACCTCAGATAAAGATCTGAATATTAAAAAGCAGATCCTTTCAAAGTTGAAGGAAAGCGGTTTTAAAGTAACCTCAGATCCTGAAAAGGCGAAATATATGTTGCAGGCCAATGTGTTGCAGTGCGGTAAATCTGATTTGCGTGCGGCAACCAATGCTCTTAGTGCTGGTTTTGGCGGTGCTGTTGTCGGGGTTGCAGCAGCAGGAGCAGCGGGCGCAGGTGGTAAAGGCATGGCGGGTGCAGGATTGCTTGGCGCAATCGCCGGCGTTGTTGGTGATGCGCTGGTTGATGATACCTACTTTGCCATGATTACTGATCTTCAGATCAGAGAGCGGCCAATGGCGGGTGAAAAAGTTGAACAATATACGGAAACCAAAGCCAAACAGGGAACCTCAAGTAAAATGCGCCAGAAAGTTTCTGGTGGAAAAGTTAACTGGAAAACATACCGAACTCGTATCGTGAGTACGGCAAACAAAGCTAACCTTAAATTTGCTGAAGCCAAGCCTGTGCTGGAAAATGGATTGATTCGTTCTATTTCAGGTATTTTTGTTGAATAAAGCCGTGTAATAAAGCTGCAGCGTTTTGCTGCAGCTTTTATAAACGCGTTAAAAAGAATCATCATAGTAATTAGGGAGGGTCTACTTATGGATTATAGATATTGGCCTGTTGTTTTCTGTTTATCTGCTGTATTTTTTTCTAATCCTCTTCCTGTTTCCGCAAAATGTCTGGCGAACAAGCTGGGTGAGGTTTCCTGTTCCAGCTACCCTTCCGGTGGTATTGTCCTGGATAGTATGGACGAATTTCTTTGTGGCAAAGGTGAATGCCTGAAGGACAGCATGGATAACGTACTCTGTTCCCAAACGGCGGGAGGAGGAGCAGCGTTTGATTCCATGGGTAAAGTGAAATGTCTGGATGGTTGTGAACCAGCGACGAAGAGCATGTGTGTAAAAGGTAAATAAAATCATAGACCGGAACGATGTAAGCTTCCGGTTTATTTTTTAATGATTTAATTTTATATCAGACTCAGCTGTCATTATTATTCAAATAAAAATTCCGCATGTTCGTACAGTTGTATGATCTTGTCTGTAGCTATTTTCAAATAACTGTTCGATCCT
The DNA here is from genome assembly GCA_015491815.1 of Gammaproteobacteria bacterium. GTDB lineage: Bacteria > Pseudomonadota > Gammaproteobacteria > UBA6429 > Thiohalophilaceae > JAADGZ01. The sequence goes on from WFVC01000085.1 coordinate 7,577, forward strand.
GGAAACATTTATTTAGAGTTTGTGCATAACGTTATAAACAAAATTGTAGTTTGCATAACTTTGATAAAATGCCCCCCTTATTTAATCGTCAAATTCTTTCCTGGGCCTGCTATGACTGGGCTAACTCGGCCTTTGCGACGGTGGTGATGGCGGGTTTTTTTCCGCTGTTTTTCAAGCAATACTGGAGTAGCGATGTTCCGGCTACTGAAAGCACCTTTCATCTGAGCGTGGCTAATTCTCTGGCCGGGTTGCTGATCGTGTTACTTGCGCCGGTGCTGGGCGCGATTGCGGATGCCGGTGGTCTGCGTAAACGTCTGCTTTTTGTATTTTCTGCATTTGGCGTACTGATGACGGCGGCGCTTTATGGCATCGCGCAGGGAGAATGGCTGCCGGCTCTGATCTGTTTTGTCTTTGCGGTGCTGGGTTTTATGGGCAGCGTGGTGTTTTATGATTCGTTGATTTTAAGCGTGGCGCAGGATGATGAGCTGGATGTGGTTTCCGCTTTTGGCTTTGGCATGGGCTATCTGGGCGGTGGGCTGTTATTTGCTTTTGATGTGGTTATGACTTTATGGCCGGAGTATTTTGGTCTGGCGGATGCCGCAGAAGCGGTGCGCCTTTCTTTTTTAACGGTGGCGATCTGGTGGGCGCTGTTTTCTATCCCCCTGTTTCTCTGGGTGCCGGAAAAAAAGGGAAGGACGGTGAAAGCGGGAATTGCCGTCAAGCAGGGAATAAGCCAGTTGATTCATACTTTTCACGAAGTCAGAAAGCTACGGGTGGTGTTTCTGTTTTTGCTGGCCTACTGGTTGTACATTGATGGGGTCGATACGATTATTCGCATGGCGGTGGATTATGGCATGTCTATCGGTCTGGATTCGAATGGGCTGATTATTGCTTTGTTAATTACCCAGTTTGTCGGTTTTCCTGCCGCGCTTGCTTTTGGTTTGCTGGGGAAACGCTATGGCGCGAAACGCGGTATCCTGCTCGCGTTATCTGTTTATATGCTGGTGACGGTTTGGGCGTTTTTCATGGATAGCAGTCTGGAGTTTTATATTCTCGCGGTGGCCATCGGTCTGGTGCAGGGCGGCGTGCAGTCTCTGAGTCGTTCCTTTTATGCGCGTATTATTCCTGCTGAGAAGTCAGCCGAGTTTTTTGGCTTTTATAATATGATGGGCAAGTTCGCCGCCCTGCTGGGACCGATCATGATGGGCACGGTGGGACTGCTGACCGGTAGCCCCCGCATCGGCATTCTTTCAGTCGGTCTGTTGTTTATTCTGGGCGCGTTACTGTTGCTGTTTGTTGATGAAGAAGAAGGCCGGCGGGTGGCGCAGAAGCTATAGGCTGGATAATGAAAAGAAACACCGGCGGTGCATGGTTTTTGTAAGGTGTCGAAGATGTTGGCGTCAAATTTAGCCGGGATGTTGATTTTAGGGAAACTGCACCAAATTTGACTCCAGCATTTGCAGTGTAGGCGAGATGGCTTTGCATGTTTTATTCACGGGAAGGCTCAACCCAGGCACAGCCTAATTTGTCTGCTATTTGAGCCAGTCGTTTATCCAGTGTCCATAATGTTGTTCCTGCCTTCAGGATTACCGCCGCTAACAGATGAACATCGATGTATCCGATCCCTTTACCCATTAACTCATGTTGTTCAATAAAATACAGCGCCTCTTCATGACTTGCAGTGGGTATTGATGCCAGACTTTGCCATAAGCGTAAAAGTTCTGTACGGTTTTTCAAATTACCACAGGCAAGCTCCCCCACTATCATGGGATGCATGACAACATTATTTTGATCGAGTAACGCAGCAAGATCAGAATTGCCATTGCGTAAATGATCAATCCAGACAGATGTATCAACCAGAGTCATTTTTTACTTTGACGACGAGGAACACTCTCCAGTTGTGGTTCGCTGCCAGCCAGCAGGGCAAGGCGTCGGGCGCTCTCACGCTGGATCAGCGCTTTCAGGCTTTCACGTAACAGGGCTGTTTTTTCTTTAACCCCCGTGAGGCGCACTGCCTCTTCAAAAAGTTGATCATCGATATTTAATGTCGTTCGCATAGTTAGGCGCCTTTTGCATACAATTTATGCATAAGTATATGCTCGAATTAGGTGTTAATCAATGAATTGGAACTATCCGCTTTAACCTGCTTCAACAGAAGAAATTGAGTAAATATTAACCTTTTATAACCATTTGCGTATCATATATAGAGACAATTGTTCTCTGACCCCGGCCTGCGTTGGGCGAAGAAAAATAGTTTTGCTGATAGCAATCGTCACGGTTTTTGCAGATGCCGGGTGCACGGCAAACCCCTGATCCTAAAGTAATAAATGCAGCTACCCAGTTTGCCGCCGGGTACCCGTTTTTTGTGTCAGATAAAAAAAGAAAAAGGGAAAAAGGGGACGTAGCGATTATTTTTTCAGCAATGATGTCGTAGTCAATTTAGTTGACTACGACACTCTGATATACCAAAGGTGGGGTAAAATGAAAACAGTATTCCAAAAACTTGGCAAGGCGCTTTTGCCGTTGGTGTTGGTAACGGCTGGCACAACAGCGAACGCCTATCCCGTGACCTTCGCCTTCTCGGGGGAGACTGCACGGGATTCTGTTATTATTCCTGAAGGGGCAGTGATGTACGGCTCGATTACCTATGATTCTGATACTCCTCTTGTTGAAGTTGGCTGGAATGAGTATGGCTATCTTATTGATTCCCTTGTACTAAATATTGATGGCGAAACGGCGACACACAGTGGAGGCTCAATACGAGTCTTCGATTCGCGTATATCTATTTTTGCCGGGCCATATGGTTACGGAGGGAGAAATTCATTTTCCAATGATATTTTAGGCGCATATATCTCGGGATTTGAATTAGAGCTTTCAGGTTCATCTGTACCTGATATATTGCCTGATGATCCTTCGGTCTTTTATAACATGACCGGAGATTTCTTTATCAATCGTTCTGGCGGTAGTGTGTACGACATCAACTCACTGGCAAACCTGGCCATGCCGCCCACAGATCAAACCACCAGTGTCCCGGAGCCCGGCACGTTGTGGCTGTTTGGTTTGGGTATTTTATCGTTGCTCAGGCGCAAAATTTACCCGATATCAGCGTTGAATTTGATTCCGATACGGTAAAAACAAGAGAGACAGGGACAGTTTTCTCGCGTCACTTTCAAATTATGAACGTCCGCTTTCCCATCATTCTGATTGGCAAATTAAAATCCAGAAACGTCTGCTTCGTGGTGATAGGCGCCCATCAGCAGCTGGGTAGCAGATTTTGTGTCATCGTGGAAAACTAATCTTATAGGTTTAACTACAAATACATGGTAATGCGTGGCACAAAAACATGTTCCACAGCCACTTCCTTCGGTCGGCCTTCAGTCAGCTTATTACATCTTTTCTATTTTTGTTTGCTGTTCTTTCAATTGTTGCAATGATGCGGTGGCCTCACTGAGTTTGGTTCGTTCTTTTTCGACTACGGCTTCTGGTGCTTTGGAAATGAATTTTTCATTGCTTAGTTTGCCTTCAGTGCGGGCGATATCTTTTTCCAGTCGCTCGATCTCTTTGCCAAGACGGGCGAGTTCGGCATCTTTGTCGATAAGTCCGGCCATCGGGATCAGCACTTTCATTTCCCCCACCAGTGCTGTGGCGGATTCGGGTGCGTCCTCGTTATCATCCAGCCATTGTATGCTTTCGATGCGGGCAAGATTTTTCAGATAAGCATCATTGGCGCTGAGTAATTGCTGATCACTGTCGCTGCCGTTCTGTAATAATACGGGCAGGGGTTTGCCGGGCTTGATGTCCATGCTGCTGCGGATCTTGCGCACGCCGAGGACAAAACTTTTCAGCCATTCGATTTCAATTAATGATTGGGGATCAATCAGCGCTTCATCCGCTTCAGGATAGGGCTGTAACATGATCGTGTCAGTATTGGGCCGGTTCTTTTTGTTGACGCCGGCGAGCGGCGCGACTCGCTGCCAGATTTCTTCGGTGATGTAGGGCATGATCGGATGCGCCAGTCGCAGCAGGGTTTCCAGCACCTGAATCAGGGTGCGTCGGGCGCCGCGTTTGGCGGTCTCACTACTGGCTTCATTCATCAGGACCGGCTTGGTGAGTTCCAGATACCAGTCGCAGTATTCATTCCAGGTGAATTCATAAATGGCCTGCGCGACATGATCGAATCGGTAATGTTCGATGGCCTCGTGGATGTTGCGAGTGGTTTCCTGCAGACGCGAGAGTATCCAGCGATCCGCGACCGAGAGTTCGACGTCTTCATTTTTGCTCGCGCAGTTGTGACCTTCGGTGTTCATCAACACATAACGGGCCGCGTTCCAGAGTTTGTTGCAGAAGTTGCGATAGCCTTCGAGCCGGTCCATCGAGAGCATGATGTCGCGTCCGGTGGAGGCCATCGCGGCAAAGGTGAAACGCAGGGCGTCGGTGCCGTAGGCGGGAATGCCGTTGGGGAAATTTTTGCGGGTGAGCTTTTCGATGCGTTCGGCCAGATGCGGTTGCATCATGCCGGAGGTGCGTTTTTGCACCAGCGCTTCGAGTTCGATGCCGTCGATGATGTCGATGGGATCCAGTACATTGCCCTTGGACTTGGACATCTTCTGGCCTTCGGCGTCGCGCACCAGCCCGTGAATATA
>WFVC01000086.1 GCA_015491815.1 Gammaproteobacteria bacterium
GATGTTAACTTAGCGGCTAATCAGAGCCATCCCTTCTCCTTCAGGGACTCTTTTTAGTACCCCCTTGAGGGGTAGAAGGCCAGGATGAGGGGATAAATAAAACAATGAGTTATCAATTCAGATCCCCTCACCCCAACCCTCTCCCGAAGGGAGAGGGAGTTAACGGGACAGCAGTGAAAGGAAATGTTTTTTAATGAAACTATTGAACAGATGAAATTAGCATATTTGGAAATAAACCCATCATTCTCCCTTTGGGGGCGGGTGTGAACGGGATAGCAGTGACTTAATGCAAAATAAACCTCATTATTTACGCCGCCTTCGCCGCCTTGCTTTTTATAGTCTGGCGGCGTTTGTTGTTTTGCTGGCGGTGTTGATGTCAATTGCGCGCGTGGTTGTTTCTGAAGCGGATAACTGGCGTCTGGAGCTGGAAAAGCTCGGCAGCCTGTCACTGGATCGAAAAGTTTATATTAAATCACTGGATGCCCGTCTGGATGGCATTACCCCGGTGTTGATATTAAAAAATGTTCGCCTGATGAACAGTCGGGGGGATACCGAGCTGTTCAGTTTTGATGAGGGCAAGCTGGAGCTTAATATTATTGACTCCATTCGAACCCGAACTTTTATTCCGCTTGAGTTCACTATTCGAGGAGCGGAAATTACCGTCATTCGGCATCGAGATAAAAGTTTCAGCTTCAAGGGTATGGAGCTGAAAAATTATGATAACGCATCTAAAAACATATCTGATTCGGATGAATTCAGCGACTGGCTTCTTCATCGCTCAAATTTGAATGTAAAAGACAGCACTATTATCTGGGTTGATCTGTTTAATAAACAGGCGCCGCTTAAACTGGATAAGGTGAATATTCATCTGCACAATAATAATGATCATCATCAGCTTAGAATATCGACAACGCTGCCTGAGACATTAGGCCGTAGTCTTGAGTTTGCAGTGGATGCCTATGGTGAAGCCGGTATGCAGTTATCAGACTGGCGGGGGCGCATCTATTTGCGGGGCGCGGGCATTCACCCCGCTCGTCCGGGAATGCTTCCTGTTATTGATGATTATAAGCTTGTTGCCGGGGTGACGGATTTCGAGCTGTGGGGCGAATGGAACAGGGGTGAGCTTAAGCAACTCAGTGGTGATCTTGCCGCATATAATTTGACGCTCCAGCACCCACAAATGAGGCATCCCCTGAGGCTGAAATTACTAAGCGGGCTGTTTGATTATCAAATGCATGAAGGCGACTGGTCGTTGGATATTAATCGCTTTCATCTTATGGATGGGCAGGATGCCTGGCCGGAAACGCGTATCAGTATCCGTGCGGACAAACAGTCTGCATCGGATCGCAGGAAATTTATTGTTCAGGCGGAACGCTTTCGTCTGGAAAATATTAGTCAGCTACTTTTGCACACGGCGCTGTTATCCGAGCAACAAACTGACATGCTGGCGAGCATGCAGCCTTCCGCCGATGTTGAAAATTTCATGCTGCGTTTTTCAGATGAACCGGAAAATAAAGATATCGACATACGTGCACGCTTTTCACAACTTGGATTCAATCCCTGGAAAAATATTCCGGGCGTTCACGGGCTTAATGGTCGAGTCAACAGTGAGCATGCGCGGGTGAAGCTGGAACTGAATAGTGATTATGCGGTGTTTGATTTTCCGGGGGTGTTTCGTCAGCCATTAAATATATCAATGTTGGCGGGGCTGTTTGAATTACAGGGCTATGAGCAGGGTTGGCGGCTTGCAACGAAAAATCTGCAGATAAAAAATGATGATATGGAATTGGGCAGTCAGTTTATGCTGGATATTCCTGACAATGCCGTTTCTCCCCTGATGGATTTACAGGTGCAGTTTAACAATGTCAATGCCGCGCAAACCTCTCGTTATCTGCCGGTTGCGATTATGTCTTCGGCGCTGGTGGATTGGCTGGATCGAGGCATTGTTTCGGGTCGGATCTCGCAGGGTGGCGTGGTTTTTCTGGGACGTCTGGATGATTTTCCATTCAATAAAAATGAAGGTCAATTTCAGGTTGAGTTTGAGGCCGAGAATGCGGAGATTGACTATCTTGCCGGTTGGCCGGTGATTCATGATGCTCATTTGAATGCCGGCTTTACCGCGCAGGGCATGGATATTCAGGCTGATAGCGGTCGGATATTTGGCAGTCGTTTACGTTCGACATCAATTCGCATCGATAATTTTCAGCGGGCGAATCTACTTATCAATGGCGTGGTGACGGGCACGCTCAGTGACGCCCTGCGTTTTCTGGTTGAGAGTCCGATTCAACCGCAGGCGAAGCCGTTGCTCGACAGTTTTCAGTATCACGGGCGTAGTGAAGTCAAACTGGCGCTTTCCATTCCGCTGAGTGATGAGGCTGAGAAAATATATCCTCTCTCGGTTAATGGGCAGGTGCAGTTGCGCAATGCTGAATTATTAATGCTGGATGATCTAATTGATATTACCGATATCAACGGTCGTATCGCCTTTACACAGGACACTCAGACGGCGAATGGCATCCAGGCTCGCATCATGGGTAATGAGGCGAGTATTGATATTACGGCTGGGGAAAAAGCGCAAGACAAGGCGCTGGTTATCAGTGGCCGGGGAAAGTTGGATAGTCAACAAATCGCGCGGAAGTTTGGTCTGCCTGCATGGCGGCAAATTAACGGTAAAACTGACTGGCGCGGAAATTTAACGATTCAGCCGCAGCATGACGGAAAAGCCATTTTGCAAATTCATTCGCAACTGGCGGGCGTGGAAATAAAGCTGCCACAACCGTTGGGCAAAGGCGCCGATGAATTGCGTGAGGCCATGTTGGAAATTACCCTTGGCGCTGAAGGTGGGACGCGGATCTATGCGCGATCAAAAAATTATGTGTCCGGTGCGGTGTTATTAAACACCGAAGTCACCCCTATGCGTCCTTTAAAAGCTTATCTTCATTTTGGCAAAGGTGAAGGGTATCTGCCCGACACGGAAAGCCTGTACCTGAGCGGCAGTCTGTCGATGTTTAGCATCACCCCCTGGGTGGACGCCCTGAAACAGGGCCGCGATGAAGTGACCCACTCCTTTGTTTCACTGCCGCTTGTCTTTGATATGGACGCCGTGCAACTGGCGCCGGTGGCGGATGATGATAAAGATCGTTCAAAAAACGAGCCGGTTCGAAAAGTGGATGTCGATGGGTTTCCATTGATTCAGGGAACGATTAAGGCGCTATCCTATGACGATGTGCCCATTGGCCGGGTTGAGATTCAAACCTCCCGGCTTAAATTACGCAAGGGCATTCAGCTTGATTCGCTTGTCCTGCAGGGTCGGGATCTGAATATGCAGGCCAGTGGCGAATGGGTGCAATGGCCAAACCGGGAGTTCAGTTCGCTGGAGGTGAAACTGGAGAGTCCGGATCTGGGCAAGATGCTTTCATCGCTGGGCTTTTCGGCTATTTTTCAGGGCGGAAAAACCACCCTCGAAGGCCCGCTTCACTGGCCGAATTCACCCATGGGCGTGAGTTTGTCAGGAATAAAATCAAAATTAAAATATACCGTGAAGGATGGATCGATTGTCAGCGTTGAACCGGGAGCCGGGCGATTGCTTGGGCTGTTCAGTCTGGCGGCGCTGCCACGCCGCCTGATTCTGGATTTTAGTGACGCCTTTGGCGATGGCCTGCATTTCGATACGATTGAAGGAGAACTGGATATTCGTGATGGCAGTGTATTTATGGCGGATAATCTGATGACCAGTCCGCTGGCCTATATTTCTGTGAGTGGGCGCACGGGGCTGGTGGACAGGGATTTTGATCAATTGATCACCGTTAAACCCCGAGGCGGGGATGCGCTGACAGCCGTTGCCGGCGGTATGCTTTTTGGCCCACAGATTGGCGCAGCGATCCTGTTGGTGCAAAAAATACTGGGCAATCAACTGGAGGATGCAACGGCAATTAAATACCGGGTAACCGGGAGCTGGGAGGAGCCGGTGATCACCCGGCTGGGTAAACCCCCGGAATCGGAAGAACCCTCGCTTGAGGAGGATGAGTTTTAGATGCGAGCAGGGCGACGGATGTCGAGCACCCATCTTAAAATAGAGCGGAATATGCTATCCTGCAGCGCATGAAAGACAGGTTTCGATGGTTTATTCCGGTTTTGTTTGTGGTTTTTTCCCTGAGCGCGCAGAGCCAGGCCTCAAGTTTCGTGATCACGGCGCAGGACTGGGCCATGCCGCGCAGCGTAGCGTATTTGCTCCGTTATCCCCCATTGGCGCAGGCGGTTGCGCAACTGCGTATTCATCCTGATGCCTATTTTCTGATTCATTATCCGGGCGGCGATGAAGGCATGCTCTGGTTGAATGAGTTACAGAGCTGGCTGGTGGCGCTGGGGGTGTCCAGTGAGAAGATGGAATTAATTCCGGGCAGTTCAAAACAGAGCGTGATTGAAATCGAAGTGGTTTCCCGAAATGGAAACGGGCTGACGGATACAAATAATGACAAACAGCAAAATAGACAGCGTGTGGTAAATCAATGAAGCGGATAGCAGCAATACAAATGGCCTCCGGTCCCAATCTCAGCGCCAATCTGACCGAAGCCGGGCGGCTGATTAGCCGGGCCGTCGATGCCGGCGCCGGCATGGTGGTGTTGCCGGAAAACTTCGCCTGCATGGGCATACAGGATGTTGATGTTCTTAAACACCGGGAAACCGAAGGCGAAGGCCGGATTCAGACCTTTCTGCGGGAACAGGCGGACAAACACCGGGTCTGGCTGGTGGGGGGCACGATTCCCCTGTTTGCCGATGATGAACAGCGCATGCGTTCGAGTTGTCTGGTTTATAACGAGCAGGGTGAGCAGCAGGCTCGCTACGACAAGGTTCATCTGTTTGATGTGCTGCTCGAAGAAGATGATGAAACCTATCATGAGTCCGCGACTACGGAAGCCGGCGATCAGACGGCGGTGATTGAGACGCCGTTTGGTCGGCTGGGTCTGGCGGTGTGTTACGATTTGCGTTTCCCTGAACTATTTCGACGCATGTTGATGGACGGGGTTGAAATCTTTGCCATCCCCGCCGCCTTTACCGCAATAACCGGACGCGCGCACTGGGAGGTGCTGGTGCGCGCGCGCGCGATTGAAAATCTTTGCTATGTGGTTGCCTCAGCGCAGGGCGGCTATCACGTCAATGGCCGGGAAACCCATGGTCACAGCATGATCGTCGATCCCTGGGGGATAGTGCTGGATGAGCTGGATAATGGTTCCGGTTTTGTGATCACCGAGATTGATCTGGACAGGGTGAAAAATATCCGCCGTAACTTCCCGGTGCTGGAGCATCGGAAAATACCCTGTGAAATTCCCCATGGCGGATAATTTACTGGAACAGGCCTCGGCGCGCCTACTGACGCCTTCAGGCTTAAGTGAAAATGATCTGCAAACCATTCTCGACCAGCTTATGGGGCATGCGGTTGACAGCGCGGATCTGTATTTTCAGTTAAGCCGTCACGAAGCCTGGGTGCTGGAAGACGGTATCGTCAGAGAAGGCAGCCATAATATCGAACAGGGCGTGGGCGTCCGCGCGATCAGCGGTGAGAAAACCGGCTTCGCCTATTCCGATGAGATCATTCTGCCGGCTTTGAGCGAAGCGGCGCAGGCCGCCCGCGCCATCGCCCGCAGTGGTCGTCAGGGACAGGTGCAGAGCTGGCGTAAACGCAGTGGTCAGAATCTTTATCTACCGGTCGATCCCCTGCAGTCCCTTGCGGCGGAAGACAAAATTACCTTGTTACAGAAAGTCGATGCCTATGCCCGCAAACTTGATCCACGGGTAAAACAGGTTATCGTCAGTCTGGTCGGGGTGGACGAGGCGATTCTGGTTGCCGCCAGCGATGGCGCTCTGGCGTCGGATATTCGTCCGCTGGTGCGCATGAATGTGAACGTGATCGTCGAGCAGAACGGCAGGCATGAACAGGCCAATGCCGGCGGCGGCGGACGTCTCGATTATCAGTATTTTTTAGATGAGGATCGGGCGCTGGGCTTTGCCCGGGAAGCGGTGCGTCAGGCGCTGGTCAATCTGGATGCGGTGGAGGCGCCAGCCGGCGCCATGCCGGTGGTGCTGGGACCGGGCTGGCCGGGTGTGCTGCTGCATGAAGCGGTGGGTCACGGGCTGGAAGGCGACTTCAATCGCAAGGGCAGTTCCGCCTTCGCCGGTCGGATTGGCGAACAGGTGGCGTCGCCATTATGTACGGTGGTTGATGATGGCGCGATGCCGGGACGGCGCGGCTCGCTGAATATCGATGACGAAGGCACGCCTACGCAACAGACCGTGTTGATCGAAAAGGGCATTCTCAAAGCCTATATGCAGGACAAGCATAACGCCGGGCTGATGGGCGTGGCCTCAACCGGCAACGGTCGGCGTGAATCCTATGCGCATCTGCCCATGCCGAGGATGACCAATACCTATATGCTGGCCGGTGAACAGGATCCGGCGGAAATTATCGCCTCGGTGGATAAGGGACTGTATGCGGTGAACTTCGGCGGCGGACAGGTGGATATTACCTCGGGCAAATTTGTCTTCTCCGCCTGTGAAGCCTACCTGATTGAAAACGGCAAGGTGACCCGGCCGGTCAAGGGCGCAACCCTGATCGGCAACGGCCCGGAAGTGCTGAACCGGGTGTCGATGGTCGGCAATGATCTGGCGCTGGATTCCGGCGTCGGCGTCTGCGGCAAGGAAGGCCAGAGCGTCCCCGTCGGCGTCGGTCAGCCGACGCTGAAGATTGACAGCCTGACCGTGGGTGGCACGTCTACTTGATTGGGTTTCGGGTAGCTAAATAGCTGTTCCAAATACCAGGACAGATATAGAACAGCGTTCGAACTGTAGGTACGGCTTTAGCCGTACAGGTACGATTTCAATCGTACCTACAAACTAGCCACTAGCGCTTTCAAATACTGAAACAACTCCCGCGCCGCGCGTGGGGGCTTGTTGCGTTCCTGTTCTTTTTTAGCTGAACGCATGAGCTGGCGTAGATGCTGGCGATCGGCATGGGGATAGTGATCCAGCAGTTCGCCCAGCGCCTGATCGCCGTCGCCGAGCAGGCGATCGCGCCAGTTTTCAATTTTGTGTAATTGCCGGGTGTCGGCATGGATATGACTGGTGACGGCTTCATAAGCCGCCTGAATGGGCTCGGCATCGGTTTTGCGCATGAGCTTGCCGATGTATTGCAACTGGCGTTTCAGGGCGCCGTGCTGGCGGATTTTTCTGGCGCTATTGATGGCTTCAAGCAGATTATCGGGCAGGGGAATTTTGGCCAGTAAACCTTTGTCCAGTTGCACCAGTTTTTTCCCCAGCTCCAGCAGAGCGTGAGCATCGCGTTTAAGCTGGGACTTGCTTACCCACTCTTCTGCCTGCGAATCAGCGGCGGGGGCGTCTGGATTGTCAAACTCATCATGCATGCCCCATTATCGCAGAATCCCGGATTGAAGGTAATCGTAAAATAATTATCTCGCCGGTTTTCGCAGAAGAATAAAGCCCAGCAGACCGGAGAGAAACAGGGGCAGGCCGCCGGGCAGGGGCACGGTGGAGACAGACGAGGCGACCGTAAGGTTGTCCAGCGCATAGCCCTCGTAGCCGGTGATGATGATCGAAAAACGGTTGTTATCGAGTTCGTCAGGACTGTCGACGCGAAAGCCGAAAAAAGCAAAATCACCGGGGCTGATGCTGACATCCGCATCGGTGGTCATGGGCAGGGCGATGGAAAAATCAGCGAAGCTCAGAGTCGCGCCGCTCCAGTCCAGATCGGCGTAATCGAAACCATAGCCCAGCACATTCTGGCGCGAGTACTGAATATCCAGAGTTTGGAAGGTCTGTAGAGCCTGCCCTTCACCGATGCGGGAAAAGGCAAACCCGGATATGCGGGTTTTGTTCGGACCGGCCGGTGAAATAATAAAGCCGCTGGGCAGTTCGAATGTGTCAGCGACATTATCGGTGGCGGCCAGCGTATTGAAGTCTTCAGTCACAAAATTGTCCGTCACGGCGGCCTGTCGCCACTGATTTCTGTCGGTGAAAATACTGACCGCCGCCTGAACGCTGTGCAGACTAAAAAGCAGGTTGAAAAATAAAATATAAAAAAACTGTGGGCCGAGGGGCAGATCCCTTAATCTCATATCAATCTCCATCATCTGAAAGTCATCGCCACGATGCGGATGCCGCGGCGTTATGATGTCTATCGGCCTGTTAGACTAATTCTTGAGATGGGCGAAAAAATTGCTTCCGGCTGTTTTATCCCGTCGATATGCAGGTGAATGGCGCTCAGGAAAAGGCTGTATAAATTATCCGCCTGCACGTATTATATGAGCGCGAACCATTCGCACCCGTAAGTTGACCGTGGCGCTGGCCTCAGCCGCGCTCAGGAATTATCCGTAATCTATCAGGAATATAAATCATGTCTTCAGACGTTTCCCCCTTGCAACAGGAATCCGGCGAGCCATTCGATCGCGCGCAGTTGTCCCAGATTGTGGATGACATGATTAATGAGGCCCGGCGAC
>WFVC01000087.1 GCA_015491815.1 Gammaproteobacteria bacterium
CAACCCTCACTACGTTACCGTCACCGGCGGCGAGCCGCTGGCGCAGAAGAACTGTTTGCCCCTGCTGCAACAGCTTTGTGATGCGGACTACGCGGTTTCGCTGGAAACCTCCGGGGCGCTGGATATCGCCGAGGTCGATCCGCGCGTAACGCTGGTGATGGATTTGAAAACGCCTTCATCCGGTGAAGAATCCAAAAACCGTTATCTGAATATCGGCGAACTGAAATCGACGGATCAGATCAAGTTCGTGCTGGGCGATCGGGCGGACTACGACTGGGCGCGGGCGAAGCTGGATGAATACGATTTGACGCAGCGTTGCGAGGTGCTGTTCTCGCCGGTAAAAGATGCCCTGTCCGCCACCGATCTGGCCGACTGGATTCTGGCTGATGGTCTGCAGGTGCGCATGCAGATACAGTTACACAAACTGTTATGGGGAGAGGAGCCGGGGCGATGAAAAAGGCGGTGATTCTTGTTTCCGGCGGGCTGGATTCCAGCACCGTGCTGGCGCTGGCCAAAGAACAGGGCTACGCCTGTTACGCGCTCAGTTTTGATTATGGGCAGCGCCACCGCTGTGAGCTGGAGGCGGCCCGAAAAGTAGCGACCATGCTGGGCGCGGTCGAACACAAACTCATTACCCTGAATCTGGACAGCATCGGCGGCTCAGCCCTGACCGATGCCGCGATCCCGGTGCCCCAGTCCGATTCGGCGGACTCAGACAATGGCGGCATTCCGGTCACCTATGTCCCGGCGCGCAATACGGTTTTCCTGTCGCTGGCGCTGGGCTGGGCCGAGGTGCTGGGCGCCCGGCATATTTTTATCGGCGTGAATGCGGTGGATTATTCCGGTTATCCCGATTGTCGGCCTGAATATATCAAGGCCTATGAGCGCATGGCGAATCTGGCGACCAAAGCGGCGGTGGAAGGCCGCAAGCTGCACATCGAAACGCCGCTGATTGATCTGAGCAAGGCACAGATTATTCGTGAAGGCGCGCGTCTGGGCGTGGATTACGGACTGACCGTGTCCTGCTATTCTCCCGATGACGCCGGTTGTGCCTGTGGCCGCTGCGATGCCTGCCGCTTGCGCCGAGCCGGTTTTGCCGCTGCTGGAGTGGCCGATCCGACCCGCTATCAGCAAAAAAACAGGGAATAAATATCATAAATTTCCGTCTTATCCATCTAATTCGTTACTATGTATTTATCAGGCGCCTAAAACCCGCCGCATAAAATGATAACAACATAGGTCGCAGGGTTATATTGAGGAGAAGGTTTCGTGATTTTTGAAGATTTTAGCAGCGCGCAGTCAACCGTGATGTGGGCGATTTTTGCGGTGGCGTTTATTCTGGGCGCGGTGGCGAACAAGACTAATTTTTGCACCATGGGCGCGGTGTCCGACTGGGTCAATATGGGCGACCGGAGCCGTTTTCGCGCCTGGCTGCTGGCCATCTGCGTTGCGGTTATTGGCGTGATGGTGCTGGAATCTACGGGCATCACCAGCGTTGACAGTACGCTGCCGCCCTATCGCGGCGGCAATTTCGCCTGGCTGGAGTACATCCTCGGCGGCATTATTTTCGGCGTTGGCATGACCTACGGCAGCGGTTGCGGCAACAAGACCCTGGTGCGCATCGGCGGCGGCAACCTCAAATCCATTCTGGTGTTTGCGGTGATTGCCGTCATCGCCTACTTCATGTTGAATCCTTTTCCGGGCACCGATAAAACCCTGTACTCCGAGCTGTTTTATGGCTGGACCAGCAAAACCAGCGTCAGCCTGAGCACCCCGCAGGATCTGGGCAGTCTGCTCGCCGGGAACCTCGGTGGCGAGGTTGCGAGATTACGCATGATTGCCGGGCTGGTGCTGGCGGTGGGGCTGGCGATTTTCATTTTCAAATCTGCAGATTTTCGCAGTAGTTTTGATAATATTTTAGGCGGCCTGACAGTCGGACTGGCGGTGCTCGCCGCCTGGTATATTACCGGCGCACTGGCGGCGATATCGGCCGATGGCGAGGTTCTGAGCTGGACCGACTACGCCAGCGCCGAGTCCTGGGATATGCTGGAAGATGATCCGGATGCGCGGCCCAAAGATGTCGGCGTGCAGTCTTTCACTTTCATCAATCCGATTGGCCAGACTCTGCGTCTGGCGCTGAATAATTTTGATAATGTCTTCATCACCTTCGGCGTGATGGCCGTGATCGGGGTGATTGCCGGTTCCTTTATCTGGGCGCTGATTTCCCGCAGTTTCCGCATCGAGTGGTTCGTGGATTTCCGTGATTTCTTCAACCACTTCATTGGCGGCATTCTCATGGGCATCGGCGGCGTGCTGGGACTGGGCTGCACCATCGGTCAGGGCATCAGCGGCATTTCCACTCTGGCGCTGGGCTCCTTCCTCGCCTTCGGCGGCATCGTCTTCGGCAGCGCCATGACCATGAAAATTCAGTACTACAAACTGGTTTATGAAGAGGAAGCCAGTTTCATCAAGGCCTTCCTCAGCGCACTGGTCGATATGAAGCTGTTACCGGCCGGTATGCGCAAGCTGGATGCGATTTGAGGGCTGCTTTTATTTGAATCGCAGGCCGGAATAACGGCCCCGTGAGGGTTGTTATTCCTGCCAGTTTCGGTACAATTCACGCCTTCTTGTACAGGGGCAAAGCAGGTTCCCGCCTACTCATTATCCCGTCGTCACAAGCCTTTCGGGCCGTTAGCTCAGTTGGTAGAGCACCGGACTTTTAATCCGATGGTCCCGCGTTCGAGTCGCGGACGGCCCACCATACATAAAGAGGGTTAGTGGTTAATTACCACTAACCCTTTTTTATTGTCTGTTTCAAATCTACCTGCAGATATGCTTTCAGCCTTACAGTATTGATGCGGCGCATTCACAGCAAATAAATGCGCAGCCTGTTTATTTGACTGCTCTGAGCTTGTCCAGCGCGGTGTTTTCCTGACGGAGTTGTTTGACCGCTTTTTTAAAGATTGGTCGCAAATGTTTTTTCAGGTGCGGCAGAACTTCTTTATTGGAGATGTCTTTTAACACGCAGAACAGCGCCAGCGCATAGGTGATTTCATCCTGTGATAAAAACGCGGTGCGTTCGGCCAGCGGGTTGTGGCAGCGGCCGCAGCCGCCTCTGAATACCGAGGCGCTGTTTGCAAACATGGCGCCGAAGCCCATGAAGACGGCGAGAATTTCTGTCGTGTGCGGCCAGAGTTCTTCCCCACCCGGCGGGGGTTCCTGCGCCATTGACCCCAGATAATGCGCCAGCGTGTGGGCATAGCTGGCAATCATGGCTTCGGGATTATTGATTTGATGCGGGTTATAGGCGATCAGTAATTTATGTTCATCCGCCACTGTTTCAGGTTCAATTCCGCCCGCGCCGCGAATGTCGCCATCGATCAAAACCTTTGCCGCTTGCACCGGTTCGCTTATCCGGGTTTGATCGACCAGTTTGCATGGCCAGTGTTTCATCCCGGCGTATGTTTTGACCTGTTCGAAAATCAGGCCGGCCATGCCTTCGACGCTATTGACCCGGCCCGGAAAATGTTTGTTTGAAGGGATCACCAGAATGGTTTCATCAAAAAACACACGGCGATCAAAATTGCGCAGCCCCCAGGCGAAGACATCGAATAACCATTCAATGGTATCCTTCTCAAGCAATTCACGCTGACGGAATAAATTAAACATTCCCGTGTCCGACGGTGCTGAATAAAGCCAGAATCTCACCGACGTGTTTTCGCTTTTGTCCATTGCAACTGATAAAACGCGGCACCTTGAATTTTTTTACTGTGTCGGCATTGCGATAGGCCTGACGGGTAAAGGCGGTGTCATGATTTGAAATCAGAACCGCCCCCTGTTTCTGTCGATGCGCTTCCGCCAGTTCCGCCAGCTTGAGTTGCTGTTCCAGATCAAAACCGCCGGCGCTGTAGCCGGTGAAATTCGCGGTGTCGGTTAATGGGGCATAGGGAGGATCAGCGTAGATGACATCGCCTTTGCGGGCGAGGCTGAATGATTCTTCAAAAGAACAGACTTTGAATTCGGCCGACTGCGCCTTGTGGTGAAAGGCGAGCATTTCTTTTTCCGGAAAGTAGGGTCGCAGATAACGTCCGAAGGGCACGTTGTAACCGCCCTTTGCATTATAACGGCAGAGACCGTTATAGCCGTGGCGGTTGAGATAGATAAACAGCGCGGCTTTCTGACGGGGATGGCTAATTGTATTGAAGCGTTCACGCTGGGCATAATAACTTTCGGGATTATTATACGCGCCGCTGAAATAACGCTTGCAGTAGCGAATAAAACCGGCGCCTTCCTGTTTTATAATTTCATACAGATTGATCAGATCGGCATTGCTGTCACAGAGCAGATAGGCGGGGTAATGGCTATTCAGAAACAGAGCGCCGGAACCGGCAAAGGGTTCGATCAGTCTGTCGCCTTCCGGCAGCAGTGGTTTGATATGTTCAAGAATCCGGTATTTATTTCCGGCCCATTTAAGGAACGGGCGAATGGGCGCTGAATCAGTTTCGGGTTTGTCACTGACGTTTGGCCGCACTGCCGTATCCATTAGCCGATGTCCTTGATACAGACTTTTGCCTTGCGTTGATAGTTGTACAGAGCCCGACGTTTCACCGGAAGTTTATCCAGTGTACTGGGTTTGAAACCGTGTTCACGAAACCAGTGCGAGGTGCGGGTGCTGAGTGCGAACAGCCGGGTGATGCCCAGTTGCCGGCTCTGTTTTTCGATATAGCTCAACAGGGACTTGCCCCGACCCCGGGTGCGATAGTCGGGGTGTACGGCGAGACAGGCCAGTTCGCTGATCTTTTCCTTGATATAGGGATAGAGCGCCGCGCAGGCGATAACCGCACCGTCGCGCTCGACCACGGTGAAGTGTTCGATTTCCATTTCCAGTTTTTCACGGGAGCGGCGCACCAGAATGTCCTCGGCTTCCAGAGGCTCGATCAGTTCAATGATGCCGCCGATATCTTCCAGCGTGGCCTGACGGGTGTCTTCAAAGGGATCGGCCATCAGCAGGCTGCCGCTGCCGTCGCGGGTGAACAGTTCCAGCAATAGCGCGCCGTCGATGTTTCGATCAATCAGGTGGGCGCGGGCCACGCCCTGATCGCAGGCGTGGACAGCCGCCTGCAGGCAGTGCTGGATGGCGTGATTCAGTTTGTGTTTGCCCTGTAATAATTGTTCGGCGTCAGTCAGGGTCAGCTCGCGTATCAGCCGATGGCGATTATCGGTGACGCCCTTGCCGTCAACCAGATAAATCAGTTTGTCCGCCTTGAGCCGGGCGGCGACGCGAGTGGCGACATCTTCCGCGCTGAGATTAAAAATCTCGCCGGTGGGGGAATAACCGATGGGCGAGAGCAGGGCGATAGCGCCGGCATCGAGCAGGCTCTGCAGCGCAGCGGTGTCCACCCGCCGGACTTCGCCGGTGTGCTGATAGTCGATGCCGTCGCGCACGCCCAGCGGCTGGGCGGTGATGAAGTTACCGGAGACGACCCGAATGCAGGCTCCCGCCATCGGTGAATTGGTCAGCCCCATCGACAGTTGCGCTTCAATATCCTGACGCACGCAGCCGGCGGCTTCCTTGACGCAGAGCAGAGCGGCATCATCAGTGATGCGCAGACCGTTGACATAATGCAGCCGGGCGTTCTGTTTTTTCAGCCGGGCTTCAATTTGCGGACGGGAGCCATGCACCAGCACCAGTTTCACGCCGAGGCTGTTGAGCAGGGCGAGATCATGCACCAGGGTTGAAAACTGGGCGTCGGCCAGCATTTCGCCGCCAAAAGCGATGACAAAAGTGCGCCCGCGAAAGGCATTGATATAGGGGGCGGAATCGCGGAACCAGCGGACGAAGGTTTTGCTATCGGGAAGAGTGGACTGTTTCATGACATCGATCGCAAGTGTTTAGCGGCTTGAAAATAAAGGAGAAAGCCCCCCGGAAAATAGAGATGCAACGATACAAGAGATAGAGCAAAAGATACAGAGGAAAGCCCGACCGCATGCCGGTGGAGTGTTTTTGCTGAAAGCCCGGACAAATACTAACAGTACCTGACTAGAATGGTCAGGTATATAGGCTATACTGAGATGACTGACGGCTATTCCACGGCTAAGGAGATAACGAGATGACATTGAATATTGCGGGCAGAACGGTTGAAACAAATTATCAGGGGTTTCTCCATGATATCGATGACTGGAACGAAGACTATGCAAAAGCAATTGCCGAGCGCGACAGCTTGACCTTGTATAACGATCACTGGGAACTGATTTATTATTTTCGTGAGTGCTACAGGGAAAATCAGGCGGCGCCGACCATGCATCAGATCGTTCGTGATCTGGGGCGCAAGAATGTGCGCTTCCATGAGCAGAAAGCCTATGAACGGCATATCTATGCGTTATTTAACAATGATCCCATCCATGAGCTTTGCAAGCTGGCGGGCTTGCCGATGCCGCAGCCTGACGACTGAAAAAGAAAGGGCGGATAAATATCCGCCCTGCTTTTGTTCTGAGCCTGGCTTTACCAGCTGCTTTTCTTTTTCCAGCGAATCTTGGGCAGCAATAAGCCCAGCAACATCCCGCCGAGCAGGACACCGGCGCCGGCGATAAACCATTCACGCTGAGAACGATCCCGAAGCACCTGATTTTCCTGCGCCATCATTTGCAGTTTCTTTTCCTGAGAAATATTCTGTTGTTGCAGTTCGCGGTTTTCCCGGTCGAGCAGGATAGGTTTGGCGGCGACGTCCTTGAGTCGGGTCAGTTCGGTTTCGGCGGCGCTGAGTTTGGCCTGTAACTCTTTGCCTTCCTTGCTCTGTTCACGCCGGTGTTTGCGCAGGTTCTGTACTTCTTCCCGCAGGCTGACATTTTCAGTTTTCAGCTTTTCGAGTTTTGCCTCAGCCGCGCTGAGTTTCAGACTGGCGATAGGTTCCGGACTGAGATACTGGGAGCGAATCCAGCCTTCGGCGCCATCCATTGTTCTGACTTTGGCATAACCGGTGTCGGTGATCTCGATAACATCCAGTTTGGTGCCGCTGGGCAGGGTGCGAATGATCTGGTAGGCGCTGCCCTGACCGGTGCGCAGCGTGATCACGAGCTGGTCGCTGACATACTGGATATCTTCAGCCTGGCTCAGGGGAGAAATAAAAATGAGAGCAATGATAAAT
>WFVC01000088.1 GCA_015491815.1 Gammaproteobacteria bacterium
ATGCTCATCGGCATTCTTTTTATCTGGCTGATCACAGCCATCGGCCTGTGGATCGCCAGTCTGCTTGTTCCCGGTATTCGCATCAACTCAACCGCCACTCTATTCAAGGCGGCGTTGGTGCTGGGTCTGATCAACGCTTTCATTCGTCCGCTGCTGTGGCTTTTCACCCTGCCGCTGACGGTGTTCACCTTCGGCCTGTTCGCACTGGTGATCAACGCCTTCACCATCTGGATCAGCGCATCGCTGGTGCGTGACTTTGAAGTCAGAAGTTTTGGCTCGGCCATTCTGGCCGCCATCATCATGGCGCTGCTGGGACTGCTGGGTTTCGCCCTGCTGCAATGGCTGATGATCGACAGCGTGCACTGGTATTATTTCGAACAAATGTCCGGTCACCATCGCGGCATGTTTATCTGAATCAGCGTCTCTGTTGAAGATGACTGATTCAGGATCTGCGCATCAACCATGCTAGAATGCCGCTCCTATGTACCGGCATCATCTTAAGCGCGCCCGACGGCATTATTTTTCTCCCCGCAAACTGCGTCTGCGTTTCGCCTTCTGGGGCGGCGCGCTGATGATCGGCGCCACCGCCGCCGCCTTTGCCCTGCTCAGTCATTTCAGTGACGAACAATTTTACCGGCTCTATCTGCAACACCCTTATATCGCCTATGCCCTGCCGCCCTTCGGGCTGGCGCTGATCGCCTGGCTGACCCAAAACTTTTTCAAAGGCACTGAAGGCAGCGGCATCCCGCAGGCGATCGCCGCGCTGGAAATGAAGCAACACGATCTGCGCGCCAAAGTCCTGTCTCTGAAAGTCGCCGGCGGGAAAATTTTTCTCACCAGTCTCGGTCTGCTCTGCGGCGCATCCATTGGCCGCGAAGGGCCGACGGTGCATGTGGGCGCCTCCATTATGTATTCCCTGCGCCATATTGCCCTGTTTCGAGGACGCGACATGACCCGGAGTCTGATTCTGGCCGGTGGCGCAGCCGGGATCTCCGCCGCTTTCAATACGCCGCTGGCGGGGATCATGTTTGCGATCGAGGAAATGAGCCGCGCCTTCAGCAAGCGCAACAGCGGCACCCTGATTATCTCGGTGGTGCTGGCCGGCATCGTCGCCCTGTTTATTCTCGGCGACTACACCTATTTCGGTAAATCCAGCGCCGCCCTGCCTCTAACCTCGGCCTGGCTGGCGGTCGTGATTTGCGGCGTCGGCGGCGGCCTGCTCGGCGGCCTGTTCAGCACCAGTCTGATTCAGGGCACGCGTAAACTCGCGCCGATGGCATTGACTTATCCGGTCTTGCTGGCCTTTGTCTGCGGCCTGCTGATCACGCTGTTCGGTATTTCCAGTGACGGGCTTACCTACGGCACCGGTTACGAAGCCGCCCGTCATCTGGTCGATGGCGGCGAACCCTCGGTGTTTTATCCCTTCTTAAAAATGCTGGCCACCATCGCCTCCTATTTAAGCGGCATCCCCGGCGGTATTTTCGCGCCTTCACTTTCCGTCGGCGCCGGACTGGGGGCGAATCTGGCCCTGCTCATGCCCGACTCCCCCGCCTCCGCCCTGATCATGCTGGGCATGGTCGGCTATTTTACCGGCGTGGTGCAAACGCCCATTACGGCCTTTATTATTGTCATGGAAATGAATGCCGATTCCTCCATGCTTCTGC
The DNA here is from genome assembly GCA_015491815.1 of Gammaproteobacteria bacterium. Lineage (GTDB taxonomy): Bacteria > Pseudomonadota > Gammaproteobacteria > UBA6429 > Thiohalophilaceae > JAADGZ01. Next base: position 1,665 of record WFVC01000088.1, read on the forward strand.
CGTTGATGGCCACCGCCCTGATCGCCAAAGGCGTCTCACACCTGGTCTGCCCGACGCCCATCTATGAAGCGCTGGCGCTGGCCTATCTGGATCGAAATAAGGAGTAGCTATGCTCTGGGTTAAAGCCTTTCACGTTATCTGCATGGTCACCTGGTTTGCCGGGCTGTTTTATCTGCCGCGCCTGTTCGTTTATCACGCTGCCGCAGAAGACAAAATCAGCCGCGAACGCTTTAAAATTATGGAGCGCAAACTCTATTACGGCATCACCACCCCCGGCGGGCTGGCGACCATCGTGCTCGGCTTGTGGCTGCTGTTTGACTACGGCTGGACGGCGTATAGTCAGAGTGGCTGGCTGCACGTCAAACTGCTGCTGGTGGGCATGCTGATCGTCTATCATTTGCACTGCGGCAGACTGCTGAAAGAATTTGCCCGCGATCAAAACCGGCGCAGTCATGTATTCTACCGCTGGTACAATGAGTTTCCGGTGCTGATTCTTATCGGCGTCATTATCATGGTCATCGTCAAACCTTTTTAAGAGAAAGCCTATGATTCATCCCAGCGCGATTGTTGATCCCCATGCCCGTCTTGCCGAAGATGTGGAGGTCGGCCCCTTCAGCATTATCGAGGCGGATGTGGAAATCGGGTCGGGCTGCAAGATCAGCAGCAATGTGCGCATCTACAGCGGCACCCGCATGGGCGCACACAACCAGATCGATCACGGCGCGGTGCTCGGCTGCGAGCCGCAGGATCTGGGCTTTGCCCAGGCAAACAGCAAGCCGCTGATTATTGGCGATCACAACCGTTTCCGCGAAGGCGTGAACATCAGCCGCGGCATCAAAACCGAGCACGGCACCCGCGTCGGCAGTCATAACTACATCATGGCCATGTGCCATATCGGCCATGACTGCATCGTCGGCGATCACAATATTTTCGCCAATACCGGTTCGCTCTCCGGTCATGTGGAAATGGAAGATCATATTTTTCTCTCCGGCAAAACCGCCACCCACCAGTTCTGCCGCATCGGCGCTTACGCCATGGTCGCCGGGCTTTCCGGCGTGGCGCAGGATGTCCCGCCTTATCTGATGGCCGATGGCCACCGCGCTGAAGCCGTCAACCTGAATGTCGTCGGGCTGCGCCGCGCCGGTTTCAGCGCCGCCCAGCGCAAAGCCATCAAGCACGCCTACAAAATAATCTACAAATCGGGGCTGAAACTGCAGACCGCGCTGGAGGAGCTGAAAGCCGCCGATCCCTGCGCCGAAGTCAGTCACATCATCGAATTTATCGAAGGCAGCGAACGCGGCATCATTTCCCACCGCTGACTTCAGCGCAGTTTCCACGGCTTCAGCCGCGCCTGCGCCCGCAGATCGCCACAACGACCTCAATAAGCTCAATATAGACTAAATCTAACTGAGAATTGTTTGCATTTAGAATTGTATCTGGTATAGTTCACGAAAAATTGACAACTTGATGAGGTTTAACACCATGCGTAAACGCACACTCTCTTTCTTTATCGCCAGCGCCCTGGCCCTGCCAGGCGCTGTACTGGCCGATGAAGACGCCCTGAAACAGGAAATCGATGCGCTCAAGGCGCAGAACCAGGTTATTCTCGAACGTCTCGATGCGACCGCGGATATGCTCGAATCCGGCGCAGGCTCAAGCCCTGCCGCGAATGAAAGCACTGGCATCCACGATCACGGCGCAAGCCGCGAGGGGACGATGCGGGATCGCACCTTCGGCATTCACGGTGGCAAAGGTAAAACCACCGTCGGCGCCTACGGCGAAATGCACTACAGCAATCTGAGCAACAAGGCTCCCGGCGGTACTGACAAAAAAGAAATGGACTTTCACCGTTTCATCCTGTTCATGGGCCATGAGTTCAGCGACAAGATCCGTTTCTGGTCGGAACTGGAAGTCGAACATTCCGTCGTCAAGGACACCGCAGATGGCAGCAATGGCGGCGAAGTCGCCATCGAGCAGGCCTTTCTTGAATTCGATCTCAACAACGACACCGCCGCCCGCGCCGGTATTATTCTGGTGCCGGTGGGCATGATCAATGAAACCCACGAGCCACCGACCTTCTACGGCGTTGAACGTAATAATGTCGAGAAATACATTATTCCCACCACCTGGCGCGAAGGCGGCGCGGGTCTGGTCGGCCGCTTTGCCGACAGTTTCAGCTATGATCTGGCCGTACACACCGGCCTGCAGGTCAGCGGCGGCAACGACTATGCCGTACGCGGCGGGCGCAAGGGCGTGAGCGAAGCTCCGGCCAACGATCTGGCCACCACCGCCCGTCTGAGCTGGATCGGCGTACCCGGTCTGGTGGTCGGCGCGGCGGTGCAATACCAGTCCGATGTCAGCCAGAGCACTGATACCAGCGCCGGCAGCGCCACCCTGATTTCAGCTCACGCCGACTGGCAGATCAGCCAGTTCAGACTGCGCGCGCTCTACGCCAGCTGGGATCTGTCCGGCAGCGGCCCGGCCGCGGTTGGCGCTGATAAACAGCAGGGCGCCTATATCGAACCTTCCTGGAAGTTCACGCCGAAGTTCGGTGTTTTCGCCCGCGCCAGTCAGTGGGATAACAAAGCCAACAGCAGTGCGGACACCCAGTACGATCAAATCAATGTCGGCTTCAATTACTGGCCGCACGAAGACGTCGTATTGAAGTTTGACTATCAGGATCAATCCGTCCCAAGTGGCCAGAGTGAATACGACGGATTCAATCTGGGCGTCGGTTACCAGTTCTAAAAACTTCCATTTTCATGGATAATCGCCGGTTTCGCAGGGGCTGTTGTTCTTTCATCTATTGGCTGATTTTGAGGGAATTTTAGTTCTGACAAGGCATTTTTTACGTATCAATGCATTCC